>CAIKKO010000355.1 GCA_903828025.1 uncultured Sphingomonadales bacterium | reverse complement strand
GGCATCATAGACGCCGTTGCCGTTGGCATCCTTGTAGATCTTGACGTTGGTGACGTCGAACGAGTCGGTGTTCGAGTGCGCACCGGCACCGCCCGTCTGCTGGGTGGCGGCAAGCGCGAAGTCGAGCACGGCGTTCGAGGTGTTGGTCACCGTGAACGTCGTCACCTGCGAGGTCGAGCCCGGCGTGACGACGGTGGTGCTGTTACCGACTTCGGCGACGGTCAGGTTGACCTTGCGGTCGACCGTGAGCGTGTCCGAGGCCGAGGTGCCCGTCTGGCTGATGCCGCCGACCTGAAAGGCCACCGACACGGTGTTGGTGATCGTCGAACCGGCGGTGGTGCCGGCCGCGTAGGCGGGATTGGCGCCGAGAACGGAGAGCGCAAAAAGGCCCGCCGCACCCAGCAGTTTGCTGCGATACGTCATATTATGCTCCACTGGGTTGCCTGCGATTATTCTGGTCGCTCACAGGCTGTGCGACCCCCCGTTTCGCCTTTCAGCGAACGATTGCGTGAAATTCGACTTGGCCCGAAGCGCCGGGCGCGATCTGCGCGATGGTCCAGCGCAAGTGCGTCACATCACCGGCCGCAGCCGGACGAAGGCCGTCCTTGCCGTCCGATACCTTGAGGCTCGCGAGCGGCCCCCACGACTTGCCGCCATCGACCGAGACTTCGCCAGAAAAGGCACCGTCTGATGCAAGCACCACCGCCGAAGGCAGCGGATCGACCATGACATAGTTGGTGGCCGGCAGCGCGCCATCGTTGTGATAGCGCATCGTGTAGACAAGCCGGTCGCCGGGAACGACGATCTTCGGCTCGACCAACTGGACGCTGCTTTTGCCGTCCTCGGTCACGGTCTTTTCGAGCATCACTTCGGTCTTGAGGGAGACTTGAGCCGGGGCCGGGGCCGGAGCCTTGGCTGGGGTCTGGGCCGGAGCGGCAGCGGGTGCTGCAAAGGCCGGACCGGCCATAAGCACGGCGGCAACGGCGCCCGCCAGAACCTTGGCGGCAAACGGCTTGGCAGGAAACGTCTTGGCAAGAAACTGGGCGTTCATGGTTGGCTTCCCTGGTTGATCAGTTGATCTTGACGGCGAAAACGACAGTGCGGGTGGTGCCCCCGGGGACTTTGCCGAGCGTGACATCGATTCCGCTCGCCCCGCCGGTTCCGGCATCGCCATCGGCGGCATCGGTGAGCGCAGCGGTATCGAGCTTGAGCGAGCCGGGGACGTAGGTCGTGCCATCCGGGATGGTGTCGGTCACGTGGAGGCCGTCAAGCTCGCCGCTGCCGGTGACTTTGGCCGCGAGCGAATACGTCACGACCGCGCCGGGCACGGGCTTGGCGTTGCCGAACGGATCGAGGATCGTGGCCGATTTGGTCAGTGTCACATTGGCGAGACTGGCGATCAGCGCGGCGAGCGAGTTGGCCGATGCCGTGGTCAGGCCGACAACTGCATCGCCGCCGCCTTCGCCTTTGCCGGGAAAGCTGGTGCCCGGCGTGCCGGTGCCCGTCACCGCCGAGGCCGTAAGGCGGACCTGGCTCGTGGCAGCGTCGGTGGCGCCTGCGGGCAACGTCACCAGCACGAACACCTTGATCGACTTGTCCGGCGCGAGAACCGGGGTTGCGGCTCCCGTGGTGAGCACAGTGTCGACCCCGGCGTCATAAACGCCGTTGTTGTTGCTATCGAGCACAACCGACTTGAGTGTGCCATCGAAAGCGTTGCCGGAAACTTTGGGATCGGCGGCGAGATTGAAGGCCTCTGGGCCGTTGCCGCTGTTGGTGACGGAATAGATCAGTACGGCGGGTGCTGCTGCCGTGCCGGTGGCTGGGGCGGTGCTCAGTGTCGCCACGGCGACATCGAGCAACTCGTCGACCTTGACCGTTACCTTGTTCGAGGTGACGGTTCCGGTGCCCGCGCCCGACTGATACGTGGCCGTTGCGGTATTTTCGATGAGTGTGCCTGCAAGCACACCGGTGGCATGGGCCGGTGCTGCGGCGAACAGGGCTGCGGACAGGGCGGCAAGCGAGCATCCGGTGATGCCCGCCGCCCGGCGGAGAGGGGGTGTGTACGTATTCATACGCAGCCCTTTCCGCTCACCGTGGTTAAAAAAGCCGTAAGGATGCGGGGATGGTGGCCATGCTGGGAGGGTCGGGTTCGCCCTATCTCGATGGGAACGGGATTAACCAACGAAAGATAAGACTGGCCGCGAGATCGGATGGCAAGTAGACGAATATTAAGGATAATACGGCTCTTGGCCGCAGGGCCCCGGGCAAAATCTTACCGCTTGGTTCGCGCATGTGCACGGCGGAGCGCGCCGAAAATAAATTTCCAGATGCACCACATCGGTCTGAATTAAAGGGGGATTTTACAGAATTTTACATGTCCCCGGGCGTTCGGGGCCGCATCATGCGATTCGGCGGATTGCATCGAACAGGTGCGGGCGGATGCCGCTGCGCGCTTGTCGCAACGCATGCCGCAGCCTAGAGAGGCGCAATGCCCGGAGAAATTCTAGACAATCGTGGACGCGGCACAGCCGGCTTTACCTGGCCGACGATCCACCCCGAAGGCCGCCGGTTCGGTGCGATCGCCGGTGTCGTGTTCCTGCTCGGCGGACTGTTTGGCGGTTCGCTGCTGGGCTGGCCGCTGGCTTTGCTCACGCTTGGCGTGCTGGCCTTCTTCCGCGATCCCGAACGCGTCACACCGCGCGACGAAAGCCTGATCATTGCCCCGGCCGACGGGCTGATCACGCAGATATGCACCGTTGTGCCCCCGCGCGAGATGACCGGCGACGATGGCAGCGGCCTTCCCGGGTTGGGCGATGCGCCGGTCACCCGGGTCTCGATCTTCATGTCGGTGTTCGATGTCCATATCAACCGGACGCCGATTGGCGGCACGATTCGCCGCGTGGTCTATATTCCGGGCAAGTTCCTCAACGCCGATCTTGATAAGGCGAGCGAAGAGAACGAGCGCCAGCATTTTGTGGTGGAGCGCGGCGACGGGGTGCGGGTGGGCTTCACCCAGATTGCCGGCCTCGTTGCACGCCGGATCGTACCCTTTGTAAAGGCAGGGGATATTGTTGCCTGCGGACAGCGGATCGGGCTGATCCGGTTTGGCAGCCGGGTGGATGTCTATCTGCCTGTGGGCACGGAGCCGCGGGTGCTGATCGGCCAGAGCGTGGTAGCTGGTGAAACCGTTTTGGCGCAGCTGGGCGAGTGCCTGATGCTTGAGGGCGTGCGGCAGTGACCCCGCCGCCCGGGCCGGGCGATGCAGCGCAGCGGCCAGCCAGCGAAAGTGCTCCGCTAGGCGAGGATTTCGGGCGGCGGCCTTTGCCGCGCGGCCTGACTTTGCGCGCGCTTGTGCCCAATGCGATCACGTCGGCAGCGTTGTGCAGCGGCCTGACCGGCATCCGTTTCGCCATCGGGGGCGATTTTCATGCGGCGGTGCTGGCGGTGATTCTCGCCGGATTGCTCGATGGCATCGATGGCCGGGTGGCGCGGCTGATGAAAGCGCAGTCGCGCTTCGGGGCAGAGCTCGACAGTCTGTCCGATGCCATTGCGTTCGGGGTTGCGCCCGCGCTTATTCTGTATCTGTGGTCGCTGGATCAGGTGCCCCGGCTGGGCTGGCTGGCGGCCCTCGCACTCGCCGTATGCTGCGCGCTGCGCCTTGCGCGCTTCAACGCCTCAATCGATCTGCCCGGGCAGCCGCACAAGTCAGCCGGGTTCATGACCGGGGTGCCTGCGCCAGTGGGCGCGGGGCTTGCCTTTTTGCCGCTTTATCTGTGGTTTGCGAGTGATTGGGCAGTGCTGCGCCATCCGTTGCTGGTCGGCGGTTGGGCCTTGCTGATCGCGTTCTTGATGATCTCGAACCTGCCGACCCTGGGCTGGGCATCGCTCCGTCCGCGCCGGGCGATCCGGCTTGAGGTTATTGCGCTGGCGGGACTGGTGATCGCCGCGCTGCTTACCGAGCCGTGGTTCACGCTGGTGGGGATCTGCGCGCTCTACCTCGCGCTGATCCCGCTGGGGATCGTGCGCTATCGCCGGATCAGGCTGCTGCGCGCCGCGGCGTTGCTAGTGCGCCCACCGGCTTCACCGCCGCAATCGCCGCAGCCCTGAAGCCGCGTGCAGGCAAGCGGCGCGGTGCGGCGGCGCTGCGCTGCGCGGCAGGCGCGCCGACCGCCGTGATCTGGATCAGGAACGCGCGGTCCATCGCGACCGCGCGCGAATCCGCCAGAACCTTGCGCACGGAGGGGAGCTGCGCGCGGATCGTGACGGCGATGGCCGCAACGGCCGCGCAGCCTGCACCGGCCATGACAAGCGAAGCGAGGAGGGGGAGCAGGGACATGGGTACGCCACCTTTCAACCTGGTGTTCGCTGCGTCTCCGGCGGTATCGCCGCTTGACAAACAGGGGACAGCCTGTGGATAACTTGGGGACAGAATCGGAAGATCCAAGTCCGTTCCCGCTGATGGATCCAATGTTCTCTTTTTGTTCCGACGTGTCAAGCCGATTCCCGCGAGCACCGCAAAATTTCTTTTGAGCCGCTGGTGGTTCGGTATGTTTGGCTTCAGGGTTACACACGGGGGACTTACACACGGGCGCAGCGGCGGATGCACGGGCGCTGTGCGGCCGAATTTTGCGCCTAGTTTGGGCCACTTCGCTGTAGACGCTGCGCCCAAGTGCGGCTAACCGCGCCGCAGCCGTTGGTGATTCGGGCATGGTGCCCGGGCATCAAAGCGGCAAATCCACATGGAATGCGCACATACCGGTGCCGCAGTCGGGTTTTTCCGCAAGCGGTTCCTGCATTCCAGAGGCTCAACCGGAAAGGAACGTATTATGGCGGCTCCCGTCGTCACCATGTCGCAGCTTATCGAAGCGGGCGCACACTTCGGTCACCAGACCCACCGCTGGAACCCGCGCATGAAGCCGTACATCTTCGGCGCGCGCAACGGCATCCACATCCTCGACCTTTCGCAGACCGTGCCGCTGTTCGCGCGCAGCCTCGAATTCGTCGCGGCGACGGTGCAGGCCGGCGGCAAGGTGCTGTTCGTGGGCACCAAGCGCCAGGCGCAGGAGCCGATTGCGCAGGCCGCGCGCGCTTCAGGCCAGCACTATGTCAACCACCGCTGGCTGGGCGGCATGCTCACCAACTGGAAGACCATCTCGGGCTCGATCAAGCGCTTCAAGGCGCTGGAAGAGCAGCTTTCGGGCGACACCACCGGCCTGACCAAGAAGGAAGTGCTCCAGCTGACGCGCGAGCGCGACAAGTTCGAGCTCTCGCTCGGCGGTATCCGCGACATGGGCGGCATTCCCGACGTGATGTTCGTGATCGACGCCAACAAGGAAGAGCTGGCGATCAAGGAAGCCAACGTGCTCGGCATCCCGGTCGTGGCGATCCTCGATTCGAACGTCTCGCCCGATGGTATCGCGTTCCCGGTGCCGGCGAACGATGACGCCAGCCGCGCGATCCGCCTCTATTGCGATGCGATTGCTGCTGCCGCCACACGCGGCGGCCGCGATGCCGCGATTGCATCGGGTGCGGACCTCGGCGCGATGGCCGAGCCGATCGCTGAAGAGGCGATCGAAGTGGCCGAGCCCACCGAGGCCTGAGCCGGCAGGCAGGCTGATGCGCCGCGCCGGGGTTGGTCCTTGGCGCGGTTCGTCACCGAACTGTCCTGAAATGCCAATACGGCCCGCGCCACGTGCTCCTTGGTTGCACACGGCAGCGGGCGCACACAGTTCAAGAATGAAGGAAGAGCGCGATGGCTTTTACCGCCGCTGACGTGAAGAACCTGCGCGAGCGCACTGGCGCCGGCATGATGGATTGCAAGAAGGTGCTCGACGAGACGAACGGCGATATCGAAGCCGCCGTCGACGTGCTGCGCGCCAAGGGCCTTGCGGCGGCTGCCAAGAAGTCCAGCCGTACCGCGGCTGAGGGCCTTGTCGGCGTGGCCGTTTCGGGCACCAAGGGCGTGGCGGTCGAGGTCAACTCCGAGACGGATTTCGTCGCCAAGAACGACCAGTTCCAGGATTTCGTGCGCAAGACGACCGAAACCGCGCTGGCAACCGGCGCTGCCGATGTCGAAGCGCTCAAGGATGCGGCCTATCCCGGCGGTGGCACGGTGGCGGAAACGCTGACCAACAACGTCGCCACGATCGGCGAGAACCAGCAGCTGCGCCGCCTGAAGCATGTGGCGGTCAGCAGCGGCCTCGTGGTGTCGTATGTCCACAACGCCGCCGCGCCCAGCCTCGGCAAGATCGGCGTGCTCGTCGCGCTCGAATCCGAAGCGGGGGCCGATGTGCTCGAACCGCTCGGCAAGCAGATCGCGATGCACATCGCGGCTGCGTTCCCCCAGGCGCTTTCGGCCGATGATCTCGATCCGGCGGTGCTGGAGCGTGAACGCAAGATCGCGCTCGAAAAGGCGGTCGAGGAAGCGGCCAAGAGCGGCAAGCAGATCCCCGAGGACATCCTCGCCAAGCGCGCCGACGGCGCTGCGGCGAAGTTCGCCAAGGACAACGCGCTGCTCAGCCAGGTCTTCGTGATGGATAACAAGACCCCCATCGCGCAAGTCGTCGAAGCGGCTGGCAAGGCTGCGGGCACCAAGATCGCGCTCACCGACTATGTCCGTTTCCAGCTCGGCGAAGGCATCGAGAAGGAAGTGTCCGACTTTGCTGCCGAAGTGGCAGCGGCAGCCGGCATCAAGTAAGTCATTTGCAGTCAAGGCGTCCCCGTTTGGTGCGGGGGCGCCTTTGCTCTTTTTTGTCGCGGTGGTTCGGGCACACCAACCCCGCACAAACCCTGATCGCGCCCTTGGCACGCGCCGCCCCTCGCGTATAAGAGCGGCGCTTCCCCAAAGACGAGTTCCAGCGACCGATGAGCCTCCCTCCGATCAAGCGCATCCTGCTCAAGCTTTCGGGCGAAGTTCTGATGGGCAGTCAGCCGTTCGGTATTGATACCGATTTCGTCGCGCAGATGGCCGAGGAATTGAAGGCCGCCAAAGGCACCGGGCTCGAGCTGTGCCTCGTGATCGGCGGGGGCAATATCTTTCGCGGCATGGCGGGCGCGGCCAAGGGCATGGACCGGGCGCAGGCTGATTACATGGGCATGCTCGCCACGATCATGAACGCGCTGGCGATGCAGAGCGCGCTGGAAAAGAGCGGCGTGGAAACCCGCGTGCAGTCCGCGATCCAGATGGACGAGGTCTGCGAGCCGGTGATCCGCCGCCGCGCCGAGCGCCATCTGCAGAAGGGCCGCGTGGTGATTTTCGCTGCCGGTGTCGGCAGCCCCTATTTCACCACCGATTCCGGCGCGGCGCTGCGCGCGGCCGAGATGAAGTGCGATGCGCTGTTCAAGGGCACCAGCGTCGACGGGGTCTATGACGACGACCCCAAGAAGAACCCCGACGCCAAGCGCTATGTTACGGTGGACTACGACACCGTGCTGGCCGACAATCTCAAGGTGATGGATGCATCCGCCGTGGCGCTGTGCCGCGACAATGCGATCCCCATTGTCGTGTTTTCGATCCGCGAGCAGGGCAATCTGGCCTGCGTGCTGGCGGGTGAGGGCACCCAGACCATTGTCCAGAAATCTGGCGTACAGAAGGAAGCGTAAGCCATGGCCAAATTCGACAAGGCCGATCTCGAACGCCGCATGAAGGGCGCTGTGGAGGCGCTCAAGCATGATCTCTCGGGCCTGCGCACGGGCCGCGCCAACACCGCGCTGCTCGAGCCGGTGATGGTCACCGTCTATGGGTCCAATACCCCGCTGAACCAGGTCGCGACGATCTCCGCGCCCGAGCCGCGCATGCTCACGGTGCAAGTGTGGGACAAGTCGAACATCGGCCCCGTCGAAAAGGCGATCCGTTCGGCCGGGCTCGGGCTCAACCCGATCAACGATGGCAACACGTTGCGGCTGCCGATCCCCGATCTGACCGAGGATCGCCGCAAGGAACTGGCCAAGCTCGCCTCGCAGTATTCGGAAAAAGCCAAGATCGCGATCCGCAACGTCCGCCGCGACGGCATGGATTCGCTCAAAGCCGACGAGAACAAGAAGGAAATCTCGGAAGACGAGCGCAAGCGCCTTGAGACCGAGCTGCAGAAGCTGACCGACGAACAGATCAAGGCGGCGGATGACGTGACCGCGCAGAAGGAAAAGGAAATCCTCGGCAAGTGACTCTTCGGCAGGCTCAGGATGAGCGGGTCGATGCCCAGCTTGCCGGCGGTTCCAGCGGACCTGCGCGCCATGTCGCGATCATCATGGACGGCAATGGGCGCTGGGCGAAAAAGCGCCTGCTGCCGCGTGCCGTGGGGCATAAGCGCGGGGTCGATGCGGTGCGCGAAGTGGTGCGCGCGGCGCGCCACATGGGGCTGGAAGCGCTGACGTTGTATGCGTTCTCGTCAGAGAACTGGAAGCGGCCCGAGGACGAGATTTCCGACCTCATGGGCCTGCTGCGCGCGTTTATCCGCAGCGATATCGAGGAATTTGCCGCCAACGATGTGCGGCTCAAGATCATTGGCGATTACAAGGTCTTGCCGCCCGATATCGTCAAACTGATCGAGGATGCGCTGGCACGCACCGCGCACAACAGCCGCACCACGCTGGCAGTGGCGCTCAACTATGGCTCGCAGCAGGAAATCGCGCGCGCCGCCGCCGCTGCTGCTGCCAAGGGTGCGGTCACGGTCGCGGCGATCGAGGCCGAGCTTGATACCGCCGACCTGCCGCCGCTCGATCTGCTGATCCGCACTTCGGGCGAAGTCCGCCTGTCGAACTTCCTGCTGTGGCAGGCCGCTTACGCTGAAATGTGGTTCACCGATGTGCTGTGGCCCGATTTCACCCCGGGGCACCTGCGCGAGGCACTCGACCATTTCGCCACCCGCGAGCGCCGCTATGGGGGACGCTGACCCCGCCATGGGCGCAGCGCCGGGCGAGCCCGTCGTGGCCGCTCCGGCGCGTAGCGACTTGCCCGTCCGCATCGCCTCTGCCGTGGTCATGCTCGCGCTGGCGGGGTTTGCGGTGTGGCAGGGCGGCTTGGTGCTCAAGGGCTTTATCGCGCTGATCGGGCTGGGGGTTTTTGCCGAATACGCCAGTCTGGCGGTGAAGATCGCGCCCGATCCGGCGCGGGTGGTGACCGCGATGGTAACGGGCGCGTTCTACATCGGCTGGGCGGCGCTGGCGCTTATCGTGATGCCGGTGGCCATGCTCGTCGCGGTGCTGGGTGTGGTGATCTGCACCGATGTCGGGGCCTATTTCACTGGCCGCGCGCTGGGCGGGCCCAAGATCGCGCCGCGTATCAGCCCTTCGAAGACCTGGTCCGGCCTTGGCGGCGGCATGATGGCTGCGGCGCTCTGGACAAGCCTGGTCGCGCTCACCGGCGGTTATCTTATTTCCGGCATGTCGCCCAATGGCCCGAGCTTGGCCGAAGCGCTGCGCACCACCAACGTCGGCACTGCCGCGTTGATTGGCGCGGGGCTGGCGGTGGCGGCGCAGGCGGGTGATTTCTATGAAAGCTGGCTCAAGCGCCGCGCGGGCGTGAAAGACAGCGGCCGCCTCATTCCGGGGCATGGCGGTTTGTTTGACCGGGTCGATGGGCTGCTGCCCGTGGCGATCATCGCGGGCACGGCCTGGGCGGCCGGCGGCGGAACAGGGGGCGTATGAGCCGCACGATCACGATACTCGGCGCAACCGGCTCGGTCGGCGCGTCCACGCTCGATCTGGTGCGGCGCAACCGCGATGCGTTCCGCGTTGTGGCGCTTACAGCCAACAGCAGCGCGGCGGAGCTGGCTGCGCTCGCCAAGGAATTCGGCGCGGACGTGGCCGTGGTTGCCGATGAAGCCAGATTGCCCGAACTGCGCGCCGCGCTTTCCGGCAGCGGGATTGCAGCCGCAGGCGGCGCGGCGGCAGTGATCGAGGCGGCGGCGCGCGGGGCGGACATCACCATGGCCGCAATTGTCGGCTGCGCGGGTCTTGCGCCGACGATGGCGGCGATCGAATGCGGCAAAGTCGTCGCGCTCGCCAACAAGGAAGCGCTGGTTTCGGCGGGCGAGGTGATGACCGCCGCCGTCGCGCGCACCGGGGCGACCCTGCTGCCGGTTGACAGCGAGCACAACGCGATCTTCCAGTGCCTTGCGGGCAACGATCCGGCGCATGTCCACGCCATCACGCTGACCGCGAGCGGCG
>CAIKKO010000354.1 GCA_903828025.1 uncultured Sphingomonadales bacterium | reverse complement strand
GGCTTGTCGATATGGACGATGAGCTCAAGATGCGCACCGGCTGCTCGATCGGTTCGGGCATCGGCGGGTTGCCGGGGATCGAGAGCGAATCGATTGTCCTGCATGAAAAGGGCCCGAGCCGTGTCTCGCCGCACTTCGTGCACGGCCGCCTGATCAATCTGATCTCGGGCCAGGTCTCGATCAAATATGGCCTGATGGGGCCAAACCACGCGGTCGTCACCGCCTGCTCGACCGGCGCGCACTCGATCGGCGATGCCGCGCGGATGATCCGCGACGATGATGCCGATATCATGCTGGCAGGCGGTGCCGAAGGCACGATCAACCCGCTCGGCGTGGCCGGATTCGCGCAGGCCCGCGCGCTCAACTGCAGCTTCAACGACCGTCCCGAACAAGCCAGCCGCCCTTATGACAAGGGCCGCGACGGCTTCGTGATGGGTGAGGGCGCGGGTGTCGTCGTGCTCGAGGAATACGAGCATGCCAAGGCGCGCGGCGCGAAGATCTATGCCGAAGTGGTGGGGTACGGCCTCTCGGGCGATGCCTACCACGTCACCGCGCCGCATCCCGAAGGCAAGGGTGCCGAACTCGCGATGCGCATGGCGCTGCGCAAGGCGGAGATGGTCCCGGGCGACATCGACTATGTCAATGCGCACGGCACTTCGACCATGGCTGACACGATCGAGCTGGCAGCGGTCAAGCGCGTGCTGGGCCCCGATCTTTCGGGTGCTTCGATGAGCAGCACCAAGTCCGCCATCGGCCACCTGCTCGGCGGCGCGGGCGCGGTTGAGGCGATCTTCTGCGTGCTCGCGATCCGCGATCAGATCGTGCCGCCCACGCTCAACCTCGACGATCCGGACGAGGGCTGCGAGGGGGTCGATCTTGTGCCCAAGGTGGCGCGCAAGCGTGTCGTGCGCGCGGCGCTGAACAATTCGTTCGGCTTTGGCGGCACCAATGCCAGCGTGATCATCAAGGCGATCTGAGCCGCAGAATGATTTGAGCAGTAGGGCGTTTGACCAGAGGCAAGAGGAGGCGGCGTTCCATGCTGCAAGCGAGCCGGCTTCGGATCATCGCCTTGGCGGCGCTGCTTGTGGTGGGCGTCTATGCTGCGCACTTCCTCTATGGCTGGTATGGCAGCGGGCCGCTGGTCGAGGACGCGTCGTTTGTCGTGCCTGACGGATCGAGCCTTGCCAGCATCTCGGGCAAGCTCGAAGCCGAAGGCATTGTCGCCTCGGCATCCACCTTCCGCGCCCGCGCACGCCTGCTGGGGGGCGGAGAGCCGCTCAAGGCGGGTGAGTTCGCCATTCCCGCGCATGCCAGCGGTGCGGCCGTCCTGCGCATCCTGCAGGGCCTTCAGGGTGAAGTGCGGCGCCTTGTCATGGTGCCAGAGGGCATGCCCTCGATCATGGTGCAGGAACGGCTCGCTGCGCAGCCGCTGCTGACCGGGCCGGTGACCACGCCCGCCGAAGGCTCGATCCTGCCCGATAGCTATGCCTTCCAGCGCGGCGAGAGCCGCACGGCTGTCGTCGAACGCATGCAGAAGGCCATGGCGCGCACGCTGGCCAAGCTGTGGGCCGAACGCGCGCCCGATACGGTGGCGCGCAGCCCCGAAGAAGCGGTGATCCTCGCCTCGATTGTGGAGAAAGAGACCGGCAAGCCGTCTGAGCGGCGCATGGTGGCGGGGCTTTATTCCAACCGGCTGCGTCAGGGCATGATGCTTCAGGCCGATCCCACGATCATCTATCCGATCACGCGCGGCAAGCCGCTCGGTCGGCGCATCCGCCAGTCGGAAATTCAGGCGGTCAACGCCTACAACACCTATACGATGGTCGGCCTGCCAGCCGCGCCAATCACCAATCCCGGCCGCGCGGCGATCGAGGCGGCGCTGCACCCGGCCAAGACCGAGGCGCTCTATATGGTCGCCGATGGCACGGGCGGACACGTTTTTGCGTCCACGCTGCAGCAGCACAACGCCAACGTGGCGCGCTGGTTCGCACTCCGCAAGGCGCGCGGGGAGCTTTAGGCCTTAGCGCCCGTTGGGGGCAGGCGCAGCGCTGATCTGCGAGGTGACCATGGCCGCGGTGGGCGAGGCAATGGATTCCGAGCGCAGTTGCGAGCCGGTCGACGAGTTGCCGACCACGAACACGTTGGTCTGGCTGTTCACCGTCACCGAGGTAACGCTGCTTGCGCTTACCGAGATTGCGCCGCGCGACGGACTTGTTGCGGAAACGAAACGCCCCAATGACGGATCAAAGACCGCAGGAACCATGGCTGGCCGGTTTTCCACCGATGCTGCGCCGATGCTTTGGACCGGAGTGCGCGCGCGCATGTCGAAAGTGGCCTGATTGATAGTCGCGGGGCCGATCGAGCGCAGTGATGTGTCATAGGCCTGTGCATGAGCCGCAGGCGCAGCTAAGAGCGCGCCAATCAGGGCGGCACTTGCCAAAAAGGCGCGAGGCTGCCCGCGCCGTGTCGTCTGTTTGGATGGCTGCACTTGCATCAAGGCTTCCCCCCTGTATTGGGTTTCAGCTGACTTCGTATCGTAGCGAGTATGCCGTAAACTATCCCCTTTGGCAATTTGCTGCGAAGAGGCGAGTGAATACAACGTTCAGGCAACCCGATTGCGTAATTCGTCCTGCCAAATCAAACAGCTAGATCAATCATCCGGGATTTTCCTGGCTTGACCGTTGGTGAAACAACGCAAAACGGGCATTTCGTGCGGCGCGGCGTGCAGGGGGTGCGTTGATGCAAGTGCGGCCGATTCGCGGGCCGCGCGGATCGGGAGTAGGCACGCTGGAGGACGAGGAAGAGACACCGCATGGCGGCACCGCAGCGCCGCTGGTCGTCACGGCCGAGTTGCCTGCGCCCTTGCAGGCCCGCGCCGATGGCTTGCGCCGCGCGCATTTTCCGCCCAAGCGCAACCACCTTGCTGCGCACGTCACGTTGTTCCACGCGTTGCCCCCGTTCGCTGAGGGTGAGGCGCGCAGTCTGCTGGCTGCGCTCGCCGCGGAAACTCCGCCTCCGGAGGCGCTGCTGGCTGCGGTCATGGACCTCGGTGGCGGGACTGCGCTGCGCATTGATAGCGCCGCGATGCTGGACGTGCGCGATTGCATCGCCGAGCGGTTCCACGGCCTGCTCACCCGGCAGGACCAGCATGCACCGCGGCTCCATGTCACGGTGCAGAACAAGGTCCTGCGCGCCGAGGCCAAGGCGCTGCAAGCCGAACTGTCCGGTGCGTTCCGGCCCGAACCGTTTGCTTTCGCTGGCCTTGCGCTGCACCGGTACTTGGGCGGTCCGTGGGAGCTGATCGGTCGCTGGACGTTTCGTGGGCGAAGGGCTCCCATGGCCCGCAGTGGCAGCCGCCGCTGAAGGGCTGCGCCAGCAGAAATCCGCGGTTGACCCCGCGCCGTGCGCCGCCTAATAGGCGCGCCTGCCCTGCTGCCAGCGTCGACTGGCACCAGCCGCAGCCCCTCGGGGCGGAGTAGCTCAGCCGGTTAGAGCAGCGGAATCATAATCCGCGTGTCGGGGGTTCGAGTCCCTCCTCCGCTACCATTTTTCACACAAAAACAAATACTTATCCCGATGGGGAAGCTATGTCTGATTGGCACGGTTTATCGCACGGTTTTGGGCTGTGCGGGACGGTGCGGCTGCGGTGTTTCGCCGGGTCTGGAATGGTCGTGTGGCACGATTGATCATCGCCGGCTGGAAATCAGGGTTTTGGCCGTGGCTACAGCGCGGAGGCGCTGGTTCAGCAATCTTTGAAGCTGCGATGCGTGATCGGTTCTGTCGG
>CAIKKO010000353.1 GCA_903828025.1 uncultured Sphingomonadales bacterium | reverse complement strand
TTCGAGGCCTTGTTGTCGAAGATCACGATGGGCTGGACTTCGAAGGCATCGGCACGCGGACGCGAGAGCGGGCGGGCGGCGAGCTGGGGCAGCAGCTTGACCCGGTTGGCCAGCGCATCGGCAATCGCCATCTTGAGCCGGGCAATCTGCACCGCCTCGTTGAGCGGACGACCAAGCGGATCCTGCACGAGGAAGTTGTCGACCGCGAGGCCGTTGCGCGCGGTGTGGATGCGCGCATCAATAATGTTGCCGCCAGCGAGGTGGATGCCGCCCGCTATCCGGTAGAACAGGCCGGGATGGTCTGCCGCAAGGACAGTAACGAGCGTGGCCCCGCGCGCCGGATACCACTGCGCCTCGACCGTAAGCGGCTCATCGAGCGCGAGGTCCATCTGCTGCAGATTGAGCGCGATGATGTCTTCGGGTTCGGCGATCCAGTAGGCATCGCCGAGCTGGCGGCCGACAGTGCCGATGAGCGCGTCGCGTTCCTTGAGCAGCGCGCCGACCGCGGCCTTCTTCGCGGCGATCCGCTCGGCCCGGCCGTGCTGCTTGTGGCCAAGGCGAAGCATTTCCTCCGCCGAACCGAACAGATCACCGAGCAGCTGGCGCTTCCACGAGTTCCAGATGCCCGGGCCAACCGCGCGGATATCGACAATGGTGAGAATGAGCAGCAGGCGCAGGCGCTCCTGGCTCTGCACTTTGCCGACGAAATCGGCGATGGTTTTGTAGTCCGCGAGATCGCGCTTGAACGCGGTCGCGCTCATCAGCAGATGCCACCGCACGAGCCACGCGACCAGTTCGGTCTCTGCGGGCGACATGCCGAGCCGGGGGCACAGCTTCATCGCGACTTCGGCACCGAGCACCGAATGATCGCCGCGGCGGCCCTTGGCGATATCGTGGAGCAAAGTGGCGACATAAAGCACGCGCCGCGATGCGACTTTGGCGATGACTTCGGTGGCGAGCGGGTGCTGCTCGTTCTCCTCGCCCTTCTCGATGCGCGAGAGCAGGCCGATGGCGCGGATGGTGTGCTCATCGACCGTGTAGTGGTGGTACATATCGAACTGCATCTGCGCGACGACCCGGCCGAAATCGGGCACGAAGCGGCCAAATACACCGGCCTCGCTCATCCAGCGCAGCGCGGTTTCGGGATCGTGGCGGCTCGTGAGCAGTTCGAGGAACAGCGCATTGGCGCGCGGATCCTTGCGCAGGCTATTACCGATCAGGCTGACATCGTGCCGGACTAGCCGCATCGCCTCGGGGTGGATTTCCAGTCCCTCGCGGTCCGCCACCACGAAGATCTCGATGAGGCGGGCCGGATCGACCTTGAAGAAATCGTCGCCGACGACCCCGAGCTTGTCGGCGACAATCGGGAAATGGCCAATCTTGCGCTTCCGGCGATTGCGGAAGGCGGCAAAGAAGCCGACGCGCGCCTTGGCAAACTGTTCATCGAGCTGGGCGAGGAACATGCCGGTAAGCGAGCCGACTTGCGTGGCCTGCAGGAAATAGAACTGCATGAAGCGCTCGACCGCGCTTTTGCCCGGCCGATCCGCGAAATTCATGCGCAGCGCCACTTCGCGCTGGAGATCGAAGGTCAGGCGGTCCTCCGCGCGGCCGGTGATGGCGTGGAGGTGGCAGCGCACCGACCAGAAGAAGTTTTCGGCCCGGCGAAACGCGCGGTATTCGGCAGCGGTAAGCAGGCCAACGCCGACCAGCTCGCTGGGATCGCGCACTTTGTGGATGTATTTGCCGATCCAGTAGAGCGTGTGCAGATCGCGCAGGCCGCCCTTGCCTTCCTTCACATTGGGCTCGACCACATAGCGGCTGTCGCCCAGCTTCTTGTGCCGCTCGTTGCGTTCGGCGAGCTTCTCGGCAACGAACTGGCGCTCGGTGCCCGTGACGACTTCGGCCCAGAAGCGGCGCAATCCTTCTTCATACAGCGGGCGGTCGCCCCAGATGTAGCGACCTTCGAGGAGCGCGGTGCGAATCGTCAGGTCGCTGCGCGCCTGACGCACCATCTCGTCGAGCGAGCGGCTGGATTGCCCGACCTTGAGACTGAGGTCCCAGAAGAAATACAGCATCGCCTCGATCACCTGCTCGCACCATGAGGTGGGCTTGGTGGGCGTGAGGAAGGCGATATCGACATCGGAGTGCGGCGCCATTTCGCCGCGCCCGTAGCCGCCGACTGCAACCACCGCGATTCGCTCGCCGGTCGAGCGGTTGCTGGCGCGGTAGACGTGGCCGACGACGTGATCATGGATCACCCGCACGAGCTGATCGATCAGGAAGGCCTGCGCCTCAGCGCATTCGGCGCCGTGCGAGGGCCGTTCCAGCAGCCGCCGCGCGATTTCCCGCCGCCCCTGCGCGAGGGCATCGCGCAAGAGCTCGACGATTGCGGGACGCGCCTTGTCGCCGTCTGCCGCGGCACACTCGGCAATGGCATCGGCGAGCGCCCGGCGATCAATGATGGCGCGCTGGTTGACGATCCGGGGAGTAATCATGACGCGCCCTTTAGCGCATCAGGCCTTGCCCGTCTCTTGCCATAGCGCACCGTAACGCTGCTTGAGGGTGCGTTTGTCCACCTTTTCGGTGCCGAGCCGGGGGAGCGCCTGGTGCTCTTCCCAGAACTTTACCGGAATTTTGAACGCCGCGAGGTGCTGGGCAAGGAACGCGCGGAGTTCATCTTCCGAAACAGCGCAGCCTTCCTTGGCGAGATAGACCGCGACCGGCACTTCGCCATAGAGTTCGTGCGGCAGGCCGAACACGCTGGCTTCAGCGATGCTGGGGTGCGCGTAGATCGCGTCCTCGACCTCGATACACGCGATGTTTTCGCCGCCGCGAATGATGATGTCCTTCTTGCGGTCGACGATGAAGAGGTAGCCTTCGGGATCGAGATAGCCAAGATCGCCAGTGCGGAAGTAGCCATCGGGCATGATCGCAGCGGCAGTGGCTTCGGGATTGTCCCAATAGCCGAGGAAATTGGCGACGCTGCGAATCGAGACTTCGCCGATTTGCCCCTGCGGCAGCGGCGCGCCGGCATCGTCGAGGATAGCCAGATCGACGAGCGGTCGGGAGGCCGTGCCGGTGCTGCCGGGCTTGGCGAGGTAGTTCTCGTTGAAATTGCCGCAGCCCACGCCGTTGGTTTCGGTGAGCCCGTAGCCAAGGATCGGGAAGGCATGGGGCAACGCCTTGCGGATACGGTCGACATGCTCGACCGGACGCGGCGCGCCGCCAGCGGCAAACGTGACGCAGCTCGAAAGGTCGTACTTGTCGTGATCGGGATGAGTCGCGATCTCGAAGCTCATCAGCGGCACGCCGACGAAATAGGTCACGCGCTCGCGCTCGATCAGCTGCATCGCGGCGACGACATCCCACTTGGGCATGAGCACCAGCTTGCGCCCGAGCGCGAAGGACTGGAGCATCAGCGGCACTTCACCCGTCACGTGGAACAGCGGCACGTTGACCAGCGCGATCGGCTGCGCATCCGGCGGCGGGGCTTCGCCGCGCTGGGTCATCAGGCCGAGCACGAGCACGCTCTGCGCGAGATAGCTGAAGGTGCCCTGCACCACGCCGCGGTGATCCGAATAGGCCCCCTTGGAGGTGCCGGTCGAACCCGAGGTGAACAGCACCGTGGCAAGGTCATCCGGCGCGACATCAGGCAGCGGCGTCGCGGCGTCGCCCCCTTTGGCGGTGAGCGCCGCGAGGCCTTCGGCGGGCGGACAATCGTGGAGCAGCGGCAGGATTTCCGCGCCGTGGGTCAGGCCCGCAAAACGCTCGGCGCGCTGGCGGTCGGCAATCACGAAGCGGCATTGCACCATTTCGACGCCGGTGACCATTTCCTCGCCCTGCCACCAGCCGTTGAGCAGCACCGCGCAGCCCCCAGCCATCAGCACCGCCATATAGGCCACGATCCAGTTGGCGGAATTGCGCGCGGCGATGCCGACCCGATCGCCTTTCTGGAGCCCGTGACCCGCGACAAGGCCGCCCGCCACGATGCGCGCGGCCTCAAGCGTCTGCGCAAAAGTCAGGCGGATATCGCCATCGACGATGAATTCGCGCGCGCCGTGCAGCGTGCAAAAATGGGCGAAATAGGCACCCAGATTGGGCGGAGCCGCCGCGATCATCGGCAGTTCTCGGCCAAAGCGGGCAAACGGCGTGGTTGCGAGCATTCCGCCTGGCGCGGTCAGCCCGTCCATCACGTTTGCAAGATCCCGGTCAAGCTGGGTCAACATTGTCTGGTATTCGCTCCCTCTCCACCCCTCAGCAGCTTTAAGACGCTGTGATTGGGTTTGCCTCGCAGGTTTGCCCTGTGCCAGAAGGCCGCGCAAGGTCGCGCCTCCAGCGGCACAAAATAAAACAGTTCCGATGCGAAACCTTTAGGGAGCCAAGCCCTTGTTGTCATTATCGGCCGCCGCCGCAGTTTCGGCGCACCCGCCTCTGCAATGGGCCAGCCTAGGGCTATCCCCCATCGCGCTCGACCTCGGCTTTTTCACGATCAAATGGTATAGCCTTGCCTATCTGGCGGGCATCATGCTCGGGTACTTCCAGCTGAGCCGGATGATGCGCCAGCCGGGCGCGCCGCTCGCGCAGCGCCACGCCGATGATCTGTTCTTCTATGCCACGCTGGGCATCATTCTGGGTGGCCGGCTGGGCTACGCAGCGTTCTACGCGCCCGAACTGCTGGCCGATCCGCGCCGGCTGGTTCGGCTGTGGGAAGGCGGCATGAGCTTCCATGGTGGGTTGATCGGTACCGTGCTTGCGATTGCCTGGGTTTCGTGGCGGGGAGGGCTGAACTTCGTGCGGACGTGCGACTATATCTCGGTCTGCGTGCCGGGCGGTCTGTTCTTCGGGCGTTGTGCCAATTTCGTGAAAGGCGAACTGTGGGGCCGGGTGACCGATTCGACCATGCCATGGGTCATGGTGTTCCCCGGTGCCGGTGCGCTGCCGCGCCACCCCAGCCAGCTTTACGAAGCGCTGCTTGAGGGCCTCGTTCTGGGCCTTGTCATGCTGTTCCTGTTTTGGAAAACGCGGGCGCGGTGGCGTCCGGGTGTGCTCGTCGGCACGTTCACTCTGGGCTATTCTGTGGCGCGCTTCACGGTTGAATACTACCGCGAGCCCGATGCCCAGTTGCTCGATTTCGCGCTGCGCACGGGGCTTTCGATGGGCCAGTGGCTGACCTTGCCGATGATGGCGGTGGGGCTTGGCTTCATGATCCGGGGCCTCGTCCGTCCGCCACTCGCGGTGACGATCCAGCCAACGACTGCCTGACGGGCCGAGAGGCATGTCGAGCCACGAGTGGGCGGACAGAAGCGAACTCAAGTCCATGTTCGCGCGGCTGATTGCGGCGACGGGCCCCATCTCGATCGCGCATTACATGGCCGAGTCGAACGCGCGCTACTACGCATCGCGCGATCCGTTCGGCGCGGGCGGCGATTTCGTGACCGCGCCCGAGATCAGCCAGATGTTCGGCGAGCTGATCGGCCTGTGGCTGGCCGATGTGTGGCAACGCGCCGGACATCCAGCAGGCGCCTGCTATGTCGAGCTCGGGCCCGGCCGGGGCACACTGGCGAGCGATGCCCTGCGCGCCATGGCGCGCGCCGGACTTACGCCAATCGCGCACTTCGTCGAAACCAGCCCCGCGCTCAAGACGATCCAGCGCGAAAACCACCCCGGCGCTGTCTGGCATCACGATCTTTCGACCCTGCCCGATGATCGCCCGCTGCTGATCGTCGCCAACGAGTTTCTCGACGCGTTGCCGGTCCGCCAGTTGATCCGCACGAGTGCAGGCTGGCGCGAGCGCATGGTGGGCCTTGCGGGCGAGGCGCTGGTCCCGGTCGTCGGCGAGCGCCCGATGGAT
>CAIKKO010000352.1 GCA_903828025.1 uncultured Sphingomonadales bacterium | reverse complement strand
GCCTTCAAGACCTGGTCGAAGACCCCGGTCGATGATCGCCGCGCGGTGATCCGCGCCATGGCCGCCGCGATCGACGCCAACTTCGAGGAACTCTACCGTCTGCTCACCGCCGAACAGGGCAAGCCGCACCAGCAGGCCCAGTTCGAAATCGGCGGCTGCTCGGCGATGATGAACGCGCAGTCGACGCTGACCCTCGAAGAGACGATCAACGAGGACAGCGATACGCGCCTCAGCCGCACGCGCCGCGTGCCGGTCGGTGTGGTTGCCGGGATTGTGCCGTGGAACTTCCCGGTGCTGATGGCCGTGCAGAAGATCGCGCCCGCCATCCTCTCGGGCTGCACCATCGTGCTCAAGCCGTCGCCGTTCACCCCGCTGACCACGCTGCGCTTTGCCGAGCTGATCAAGGACGTCGTCCCTGCAGGCGTGGTCAACATCATCACTGGCGAGGATGCGCTGGGTCCGATGATGACCTCGCACCCGGATATCGACAAGATCACTTTCACCGGCTCGACCGCGACCGGCAAGAAGATCATGGAAGGCGCTTCGAAGGACCTCAAGCGCATCACGCTCGAACTCGGCGGCAACGACGCCTCGATCGTGCTGCCCGATGCCGACGTCGCCAAGGTGGCCGAGCAGCTGTTCTGGTCGAGCTTCACCAATGCCGGCCAGATCTGCGTCGCCGCCAAGCGCATCTATATCCATGAGGATATCTATGACGAGATGAGCGCCGCGATTGCCGCTTATGCCAAGACCGTTACGGTCGGCGACGGTGCCAACCAGGGCACCGGCGTGGGTCCGATCCAGAACAAGAAGCAATTTGACCGCGTGTGCGAGCTGATCGAGGACGCGAAGGCGAATGGCTACAAGTTCCTCGTCGGCGGCGAAGTCGATCCCTCGGGCTCGGGCTACTACGTGCCGATCACCATCCTCGACAACCCGCCCGAAGACGCGCGGATTGTGGCTGAGGAGCAGTTCGGCCCGGTCATGCCGCTGATGAAGTTCTCGTCCGACGACGAGGTCATCGCGCGCGCCAACAACTCGGAATACGGCCTCGCGGGTGCGGTTTGGACCAAGGATACCGACCGCGGCGTGGCGATTGCCGAGCAGCTCGAAACCGGCACCGTGTGGATCAACGAGTTCCTCCACCTTTCGCCGTTCGCACCCTTCGGCGGGCACAAGCAGTCGGGCTTCGGTGCGGAATACGGCATCGAGGGCCTGAAGGAGTTCACCTACAGCCAGGTGATCACCGTCAAGAAAGACGCAATGGTCTGATGTCCGGATGGGCCCCGGCTGCGCGACGTTTGCGCAACCGGGGCCTCGCCACAGGAGAATGAACCGTGATCCATGTCCGCAATGCATGGCATGTCGCGGCTTGGAGCTGCGATATCACGGCGGAAAAGCCTTATGCCGTGTCGCTGCTGGGCGATCCGGTGGTGATCTGGCGCAGCCCTTCAGGCGCACTCAGGGCGTTGGAGGACCGCTGCGTCCACCGGCTGGCACCGCTCTCGCTCGGACGCTGCGAGGGCGAGAATCTGCGGTGCATGTACCACGGCCTGTTGTTCGGGCCTGACGGCGTGGTGGTCGAAATCCCGGGGCAGGATTTGATCCCCGCGCGCGCCAAGGTTCGCACCTATCCAGTGGTGGACCGGCATGACTGGATCTGGGTGTGGATGGGCGATCCGGCGCTCGCCGATCCCGCATTGATCCCGCCCGCCGTGGGCACGTCCGATCCGGAATGGATTCTGGGCCACGGCTATCTGGACTACGCGGCCGAGGCGCGCCTTGTCTGCGACAACCTCCTTGATTTCAGCCACCTGACTTATGTCCACGCGCAAAGTTTTCAGGCCGGATCGGAATTTGCCGAACACCAGCCGAAAATCACCCCGCTCGAACGCGGCGTGCGCCTGACACGCTGGCTGCCGAGCGCCGTGGGCAACTGGCGCAATCCGCATGATGTGCCGGTGGAAGCCTACCAGACCTACGATTTCCTGGTGCCCGGCGTGTTGCTGATGTGGTCGGCCAACTATCCCGAAGGCACCGCTGCACGGTTGGGCGAAGCTGCCCCGGCGATGGAGGATGCGCTCTCCGGGCTCAACTTCACCAGCCAGGCAGTGACCTCGACCGGGCCGGGCACAGCGCGCTATTTCTTCTCGTGGGGCCCGCATTGCCGCCATGGCGACGCGGCCAAACGCGATGCGATGATGGTCATGGCGGGGCAAGCCTTCGCCGAAGACAAGACCATGATCGAGGCGCAGCAGCGTGTGATCGCCGCAACCCCCAATCCCCAGATCATGCCCACCGCGCACGACCGCGCCGTGACGCTCTACAACCGGCTGGCCGAGCGACTAGCCCGCGAAAATCCTGCCGAACTGGAGTCTGCCGCTTGATCGACATTACGAAAATCCGCGCCATCGACGTGCACGTCCACGCCGAGGTTTCCTGCCACGATCCCGAAGATCCGGTGATGGGTAAGTTCTTCGATGCCGCTTCGGCCTATTTCAAGGCCCCGCGCGAGCGGCCCAAGATGCCCGAGATCGCCGAGATTTACCGCGAGCAGCAGATCGCGTTCTGCCTGTTTACGGTGGACTGCGAAAGCGGGCTCGGCGCGAAGCGGATGTCGAATTACGAGGTCGCTGAATTCGCTCTGAAAAACGACGACATCTGCCCGGGCTTCGCTTCGATCGACCCGCACAAGGGCAAGCTCGGCGCGCGGGAGGCGCGTGATCTGATCGAGAACTACGGGGTCAAGGGCTTCAAGGTCCACCACATCATGCAGAACATCGACCCGGCGGCGCAAGTCGGCTACCCGATCTACGAGGTGATTGCCGAGCACAAGCTGCCCGCGATTTTCCACACCGGCCATTCGGGCATGGGCACCGGGATGCGCGGCGGCGGCGGGGTGCGGCTGAAGTATGGTCAGCCGATGCTGGTCGACGACGTCGCGGCCGATTTCCCGGACATGAAAGTGATCCTGGCGCATCCCTCGTGGCCGTGGACCGACGAGAGCCTCTCGATGGCGCTGCACAAGGACAACGTGTTCATCGACCTTTCCGGCTGGAGCCCGAAGTACTTCGCCCCGCAGCTGATCCAGTATGCCAACACGCAGCTGAAGCACAAGATGCTGTTCGGTTCGGATTTCCCGTTGATCCACCCGCAAAAGTGGATCGACGCTGCGCTCAAGGTGGGCTTCAAGGATGACGTGCTGCCGGGCATCATGAAGGACAACGCGCTGCGCGTGCTCGGGCTGGGCTGAGCATGGC
Organism: uncultured Sphingomonadales bacterium; assembly: GCA_903828025.1. GTDB lineage: Bacteria > Pseudomonadota > Alphaproteobacteria > Sphingomonadales > Sphingomonadaceae > Novosphingobium. Next base: position 2,940 of record CAIKKO010000352.1, on the reverse strand, counting down.
CATGGCAAATGATCCTGCCGATATCCGCGGCTGGCAACGGCTGAGCGACGCGGTCACCACCTCGGGGCGGATCGAGGAGGCCGATGTCAGCCGGTTGGCAGAGATCGGCGTGAAGCAGGTCGTGAACCTTGCGCTGGACAGCCATCCCGAGGCGCTGGCCGACGAGGCGGGCCAGTTCGCCGCTCAGGGCATCGCCTATACCCACATCCCCGTGCCGTTCGACGCCCCGGACGAAGCTCACTTTGCTGCGTTTCGTGCTGCGGTGGAGCAGGGCCCACAGCCGGTCCATGTTCACTGCATCATGAACTGGCGAGTAAGCGCGTTCTTCTACCGCCTGCACCGCGATCAACAGGGCATGCCCGAGGCCGAGGCCCGCGCGCTGATGGCGCAGCAATGGGTGCCTGATGCGGCGGACAAGCCCGAATGGGCCGTCTGGGCGCAGTTTATTGCGGGTACCAGCAAATGACGAACCTATCGGGCAAGCACGTTGTCATCACCGGTGCTTCGACCGGCATCGGCCGCGCTGCGGCAGCTTGCTGCGTGCGAGACGGGGCGCGCGTCACGTTGATTGCGCGGCGTGCAGACTTGCTGGAGCAGGCCGCGCGAGAACTGGGCGGGACCACCGCCTTTGCTGCTGCCGATGTCGCGGACAAGGCCGCATTGCTGGCGGCGCTGGACCATGCCGAAGCGGCCAATGGCCCGATCGATGGCTTGTTTCTCAATGCCGGAATCGGGGGCATGTTCGCCCCCGTCGAGGCCTATACCGACGAAGCCTTCGACGCGGTCATGGCTGTGAATGTCCGTGCCGTGTTCTGGGCGATCCAGCATGTCCTGCCGGCGATGAAGCAGCGGGGCTCGGGGTCGATTTTGGTGACCGGCAGCCTCGCCAGCGAGCGCGGAATGCCGATGAATGCGGGCTATGTCGCCAGCAAGCACGCGGTACTGGGCCTCTCCCGCGCAGTCGCCAACGAGGCGGCTGAATTCGGCGTGCGGTGCAATTGCATCCTGCCCGGCCTCATTGAAACCCCGATGCTCGACGGCCTGCCGCCCGAAGCTGCCGCGCAAATGGCCAAGGCCGTGCCGCAAGGCCGCACCGGTTCGGCCGACGAAGTGGCTGAGGTCGCCGCATTCCTGCTGTCGGACGCTGCCAGCCATGTCACTGCACAAGCCTTGGCGGTGGACGGCGGAATGCTTGGTACCATGCGAGTCTGAACCGATGACCCTGAAATACTATCACGCCGAACCGCTGGCGAATTCGCTCAAGTCGATGGCCCCGCTCAAGGAGAAGGGGCTGGAATACGAGAGCATCTATGTCGATCTGCACAAGTTCGAGCAGCACCAGCCGTGGTTCACCGCGATCAATCCCGAAGGCCAGGTGCCGGTGCTCGATCACGACGGCACAGTGATCACGCACACCACGGTGATCAACGAATACCTTGAGGACGTGTTCCCCGATGCTCAGCCCGCCGATGGCCCGCTGCGCCCGCGCGATGCGGTGGGCGCGGCGCGGATGCGCTATTGGAACAAGTTCGTCGACGAGCAGGTGATGAACTTCGTTTCGATGCACGGCTGGCACCGCATGGTCGGCTTGATCGCGCGGGGTATCGACAGCGGCGATTTCGAGAAGCTGCTGGAGAGTATTCCGCTGCCCGATCAGCGCAAGAAATGGGCGACTGCGCGCTCGGGCTTTTCCGAGGCCGATCTCGCCAATGCGACCGCCAAGATCGAATACGCGGTCGACAAGGTCGAGAAGCAACTGGCCGAGACGCCTTGGCTGGCCGGGCAGACCTACACGCTGGCGGATATCAATTTCTACGCGCACTGCGGCATGATGGTGGAGCGCATGTTCCCCGAAATGGAAATCGCCAAGCGCGCGCCGCGCCTTGTCGAATGGCGCGACCGCGTCACGGTGCGGCCGGGCATGGCGGCGGCGCTGAAATCCGAGGACCGCACGGCGCCGGGGCTGCGCACCTGGTCGGGGCACGTGCGCTGATGGCGGGTTTTGTCCTGATCCACGGGTCGTGGCACGGCGGCTGGTGTTTCGATCCGGTTGCAGCATTGCTGCGCGCGCGGGGTCATACCGTGTTAGCGCCGACTTTGCCTGCGATGGGCGGAACGGCAGAGGCCATGGCGGCGATCACACTGGGGGAATGGGGCGAATTTGCTGCGCAGCATTGCCGCGTTCTCAAGGCCGAATTGGGCGGTGCGGCCGTGGTGCTCGCCGGGCATAGCCGGGGCGGGCTGGTGATCAGCACGGCGGCGGAGCGCGATCCTGCTGCGATGGATGCGCTGGTCTATATCTGCGCGATGATGCTGCCTTCGGGCGTGTCACGCGCTGAATTCAAGACGCTGGAAGAGCCCAATCCCGCTTTCGACGCGATCATCAGCAAAGTGCACGGCGGGGTCGCCACGGTGGTCGATCCGGCGTGCGCTGGGCCAGTTTTCGCGCAGATCTCGCCGCCCGAGCTGGTGGCGGCTGCGCTCCCCCGGCTGGTGGCTGAACCACACGGCCCTCGGGCGGAATTGCTGCAGTTGACGGCGGAGCGGTGGGGCAGTCTGCCGCGTACGTATGTCGAGTGCACCGAGGACCGCACGATCCCCATCACCAGCCAGCGCCGTATGCAAGCGATGAGCCCCGGCGCGCGTGTGGTGACGCTCGCCGCCGATCACAGCCCCTATCTCTCGCGCCCGGTGGAATTGGCCGATGCGCTGGAGGGGGCGATTCCGGGCTGAGGGCGGGCTGGCTTAGCCTGCCCCTCCACCACCTGCGGTGGTCCCCCTCCCCGTGCCGGGGAGGAACTAGGAGACCTGTGCGCGGGTGGGTGTAGGGCGCTGGAACTGAACTATTTTTCGATTGTGCGACGGCGACTGTCGTGTGCCGCCGCCGCGCTTATCGAAGCGGTGGAAGCCTTCATGCTTGGGCTGCGAGAATGTTCATGG
>CAIKKO010000351.1 GCA_903828025.1 uncultured Sphingomonadales bacterium | reverse complement strand
TCAGGGGAGAGATACGAAGGCTTGGCGCGCAGCGCCTAGCCGGAGTTGAGAGGGGCTGCTGCAGCGCAAGTTCCCCTCTCCCAACCCTCTCCCCTGAAGGGGAGAGGGCTTTTGGAGGAACTGCATGACCGTCCGCATCCGCGTCATTCCCTGCCTTGATGTGCGCGATGGGCGCGTGGTGAAGGGCGTGAACTTCGTCGATCTGCGCGATGCGGGCGATCCGGTCGAGCAAGCGCGGGCCTATGACAAGGCGGGCGCGGACGAGCTGTGTTTTCTCGATATTTCCGCCACGCACGAGGGGCGCGGGACGCTGCTCGATGTCGTCGCGCGGACGGCCGAGGTGTGCTTCATGCCGCTGACCGTGGGCGGCGGAGTGCGGACGCCTGAAGACGCGCGCGCGCTGCTGCTGGCGGGTGCAGACAAGGTCGCTGTCAATTCCGCAGCCGTCGCGCGGCCCGAACTGGTGCGCGACATTGCCGAGCGGTTTGGCGCGCAGTGCGTGGTCGGCTCGGTCGATGCGCGGCGGGTGGCGCCCGGAAAATGGGAGATTTTCACCCATGGCGGGCGGCGTCCCACGGGGATCGACGCGCTGGCCCATGCCGAGAACCTGGCCAAGCTGGGCGCGGGCGAACTGCTCGTCACCTCGATGGACGGCGACGGAACCAAGGGCGGTTACGATCTGGAACTGACGCGCCGGATCGCGGACGCAGTCCCGGTTCCGGTGATCGCCAGCGGCGGGGTGGGCTCGCTCGACCATCTGGTGGAGGGCGTGACGCAGGGCCATGCCAGCGCGGTGCTGGCGGCCTCGATCTTCCACTTTGGCACGCACACGATTGCCGAAGCGCATGCCGCCTTGCGCGCGGCGGGGCTGCCCGCGCGGGGGTAAAACCGTCGGTTTTCTTTACAATCGCCGCCTTTGCTCGCGCGCCGTTAACCACCGGATACCCGATAAACCCTTGATTTCGGACGCTATGGCACAAGGCTTGCATTAACAATTACGTATACTGACTTAGGAAGCCAACGCGTGCTGCGCTCCGTGCCAATCACCCTGTTTCTGCTTCTTGCCCCCGCCAGTGCCGCGCTGGCCCAAACCGCCGGGACCGCGATTCCCGAGCCCACCGATCTCACGATCTTTGCCATCGGCCTCGCCGGTCTGATCATCGGCCGCCGCGTCGCCCGCCGCAAGGACTGAGCCTCGGCTTGACCTTCGCATCGCGGCGCGCCATTCCGGCCGCGATGGATGAAACGACCCTGCTTAGCCGGCTCGAAGCCACGATTGCCGCGCGCAGCGCTGGCGATCCCGCCTCCAGCTATGTCGCCAAGCTTCACGCCAAAGGGCGCGGCAAGATGGCGCAGAAAGTGGGCGAGGAAGCGACCGAAGTCGTGATCGCCGCGCTGACGGGCAGCCGTGACGAGCTGGTGGGCGAGGCGGCGGACCTTGTGTTCCATCTCCTCGTCCTGCTCGGTGCCAGCGATGTGTCGCTGTCCCAGGTTGTCGCGGAACTGGAGCGGCGCGAGGGTGTTTCGGGGATTGCCGAGAAGGCCAGCAGGAGCTCTTGATATGGCGGTCGATGCCACCCAGCCTTATGACGATCAGAACGTCTTCGCCAAGATCCTGCGCGGCGAGATCCCGTCCCGCCGGGTCTACGAGGACGAATGGAGCCTCGCGTTCCACGATATCAACCCGCAATCGCCCACGCATATCCTTGTCATCCCCAAGGGGGCTTACGTGAGCTGGGACGACTTTTCGGCGAAGGCAACGGACGCGGAGATCGCCGGGTTCGTGCGCGCTGTGGGCCATGTGGCGCGCGCGGCAGGGCTGGTCGCGCCGGGCTACCGGCTGCTTGCGAACACGGGCACCCAGAGCCATCAGGAAGTGCCGCATCTGCATGTCCACATCTTCGCCGGACGGCAACTTGGCCCGCTTTTGGCCCGCGCGGACTGAGGCCCGGGCCGAAAGGTTAACAAATCTGCGCCTTTGATCTTGCCCTGCGACTCGCCGGGAGGCTAGGACAGCCGGGTCTATGCCCACCCCGCTAACTTCTGCCCCCGAGGCCCCCTCAGGCCGCTTTGACGGCCAGCGCCACGTGTTTCCGGTGCGGGTCTATTTCGAGGACACCGATCTTTCGGGCGTGGTCTATCACGCGAACTACTTGCGCTGGTTCGAGCGCGCCCGGTCCGACATGCTCCGCCTGCTGGGCATTGATCAGCGCGCGGCGCACGAAGCGGGGGAGGGCGCGTTTGCCGTGACCGATCTGGCCTTGCGCTATCTGCGCCCTGCGCGGCTCGATGATGGGGTGCTGATCGAAAGCACCGTCGCCGCTGTCTCGCGCGTTACGTGCAATCTGGTCCAGAAAGCCCTGCGCGGGGGGGAGCTTTTGTGCGAGGCGCAGGTGCGCGTCGCGTTCGTTTCGCCCGGTGGGCGCGCGCGCCGCCAGCCTGCGCATTTCACCGCTGCTTTTTCGTCGCTCCTTGCGCCTCCCCAGGAAGGGTCCGCCACCCCATGATGCTTTCCGTTCTTGCCGCCGCCTCTGCGTCTGGCCTCACCGCCGGCATGCCGACCCGGCTCAATCCGGTCGCGCTGTTCCTCCATGCCGATATCGTGGTGCAGGTGGTGATGGGCGCGCTGGTGCTCGCCTCGGTCTGGGTCTGGACGATCATTTTCGCGTTCTCGATTCGGATGGGCAGCGTTCAGCGCAAGTGCGACAAGTATGAGACCGCGTTCTGGGAAGCGCGCGATGTCGATGCGTTTCACAAGGAAAACGGCGCAAAGGAGGGGCCCAGCGCGCGCGTGGTGACGGCGGCGCTGGCGGAATGGCGGCGCTCGACCTCGGGCAAGACGATCGACCGCGAGGGCACGCGCCAGCGGCTCAACAGCGCGATGGAAAGCGTGGTGACGGCGGAGACCGACCGGCTGGCGGGGCGGCTCAATTTCCTCGCCACGGTGGGCTCGGTCGCGCCGTTTGTCGGGCTGTTCGGCACCGTATGGGGCATCATGGATAGCTTCTTCAACATCGGCGCGCAGCAGAATTCCTCGCTCGCGGTGGTGGCACCCGGCATTTCCGAAGCGCTGTTTGCCACTGCCATCGGCCTGTTTGCCGCGATCCCGGCGGTCATCGCCTACAACCGCTTTTCGCACCGCGTGAACCGGTTCGAGACGCGGCTGTTTCGCTTTGCTGATCGCTTCCACGCGACCTTGAGCCGGGAACTGGAGCAGTAGTCATGGCGATGAACATGGCCTCTGGCGGCGGACGGCGCGGGCGGCGGGGCCGCGGGCGCGGCGCGGCGATGTCTGAAATCAACGTGACGCCGCTGGTCGATGTCATGCTCGTGCTGCTGATCATCTTCATGGTGACCGCGCCGATGCTGACCGCAGGCGTGCCGATCGACTTGCCTGACAGCCGGGCCGAAGCGCTCAAGACCGAGCAGAAGGCGATCACCGTCAGCATGGACGGCGAGGGGCGCATTTTCCTCGACGATCAGGAGCTTGCGCCGGGCGAACTGGGCGACCGGCTGGCCGGGCTCGCGCCTGTTGCTGGGGCCACCGGCAAACCGCCCCTGGTCACGCTGCGGGCGGATCGCAGCCTTGATTACGGGCGCGTGGTCGCGGTGATGGGTGCGCTCAATGCGGCGGGGTTCAAGTCGATCTCGCTGGTCACCAACGGTTCAGCGACTGCGCCCTAGCTTGATGGCCATGAGCGCCTCCTCCTTCGTGGAACCCCGTTCGGGCGGCCTGACGCGCGGGGAAGCACTTGCGCTGCTCATCGCGATTGCCGCGCATGTGGCGCTGATCGGCGCGATGACGCTGTCGCCGCCGGGCAAGTCGATCGCGCCGCCGCCCGAGCGGATGACGGTGACGTTTTCGGACGAGATTGCGGACCAATCGGCCTCGCCCGATCCAAATGCGGAGGCCGCGCCCGATGTCGCGCCGGTGCTGGGCGAGCCTGCGCCTGCGCCCGTGCCGCCCGAGCCAGTGCCGCAAGTGGTGCCGCCGCAGCCCAAGCCGCTGCCTCCGCCGCCGCCCCCGCAGGCCAAGCCGCAACCGCAGCCCAAGCCGGTGCCCCAGCCAGTGGCCAAGCCGGTGCCGCAGCCGCGCGTGGCTCCTGCACCGCCGCCGAAGCCGGTCGCCAAGCCCGCGCCGCCCAAGGCAGCGGCTGCCGCAGCGCCAGCGGACGCGCGTTTGCGCCGCCGTCCCGATGCGCCGACCGGAGGCAGCCGGCTCGGCAGCGATTTTCTGAGCGGGATCCCGGGTTCGACCACGCCCGGCACCGCGCGCACGCCGCCGGCCGCCGCGTTCGGGCCCGAAGTCGCGGCCTCGCTGGTCAGCGGTATCGCGCGCCAGATCAAGCCGCACTGGACTGCGCCGCAAGGTGTTGATGCGGACAAGTTGGTCACCGTGCTCGCCTGGTCGCTCAATCCTGACGGCAGTCTTGCCGGGCGGCCCACAGTGGTGCAGCAACTCGGAATCACCGATACCAACCGCGCACAGGCGCAGCGCCACGCCGAACAGGCGATCCGGGCGGTGCAGCTGGCCGCCCCGTTCGATCTGCCCGCGCCCTACTATGCCAAGTGGAAACGGGTTTCGAGTTTCCGGTTTGACAGGAAGTTGTCGCAATGAAACCTGCTCTCGCCTCTGTAATCGCAGTTTTGGCGCTGGCCGCCTTGGGCGCGCCCGTGGCCGCGCAGCAGGCGCTGCTGCCCGCCGCGAAGCCTTCACCCGCCGCGAAGCCCACGCCCACCGCGAAACCTTCGCCCAGTGCATCGGGCAGCGCGTCTCCCGGCGCGGCATCAACCGCCGCGCCCGCTGATGAGGGGCTCACCGGCTCGGTCACCGACGAGAGCGAGTGGCAGGATCTCGGCATCGCGATCCCGGTGTTCC
>CAIKKO010000350.1 GCA_903828025.1 uncultured Sphingomonadales bacterium | reverse complement strand
TGCTTTCCGGACCAGCGGGACGCGAGGTCGTCCCAGGTGCGGGCGAAGAGCTCGCTCACGTTGCGCAGCATCGCGCGGGTGGGGCGATCGTCCTGCTTAATGTGCGCTATACCCCCGATGAAATCCACCATCCCGTGACGGATTCGGCGCTGTCGGTGGTCGTCGCGGACGAAGTCTTGCTGCCGCTGCTCGCCGGGATTGGCGACTACGCTGGCAGGGTCAAAGTGGTGACCACCACTCCGGTGACGGGCTATGCCAGCTTCGCCGAGGTGCTGGCGGACGATCCAGCCGATCCCGGCGTGGCGGTCAGCGGCGAGGATATCGCGATGATCTGCTATACATCCGGCACCACCGGCCTGCCAAAGGGCGCCGCGATGAGCCATCAGGCGATCTATGCCGCCGGTGCGGCGAAGACTTACGTCGTGCGACAGTCGTTCGATGACCGGATGCTGCTGCCGATGCCGATGGCCTATACCGCCGGATCGGTGTTCTTCCTGCGCGACGGTATCCAGTCCGGGCAGACCACTTACTTCCTGTCCAAGCCCACCGCTGAAACGATGCTGGACATGATCGAGCGCGAACGGATTACTGCGATCGAAGGCGTTGCTGTGCTGTACGAAATGATGATGAGCCACCCGCGCTTTGCCGAGGCTGACCTGTCGTCGCTGCGCCGCGCAGTCACAGGCGGACAGTTTGTCAGCATGGAATTGCTGCGGCGCTGGCAGGAACGCGGGGTGCATCTGTCGCAGGGATATGGGCAGACCGAATCCGCCGGTTCGTATATCACGATCCTGACCACGGACGAGGCGCTCAGCCGGATCGGTTCCGCCGGGCTGCCGATGCCCAATCTGGATGTGCGGGTCATGCGCGAGGACGGCACCGAGGCGCAGCCGGGCGAATCCGGCGAGATCTGGGTGCGCGGCGCTTCGATCATGACCTGCTACATCAACCGCCCCGACGAGACGGCGGCGGCGCTGGCGGGCGGCTGGCTCCACACCGGTGACATTGGCGTGATGGATCAGGATGGCTATCTGAAGATCGTAGACCGGACCAAGGATATGCTGATTTCGGGTGGGCTCAACGTCTATCCCGCAGAAATCGAAAAGGCCCTTGGCGGGTTCGCCGGGCTGGAAGACATCGCGGTGATCGGGGTTAAGGATGCCCGTTGGGGCGAGGTGCCCATCCTGGTCACATCCAACCTCGCCGGGGTCGATCTCGACGCGCTGCGGGCGCTGTGCCGCGAACGGCTGGCCGATTACAAGCGGCCCCGGTTCCTGATTGCGCATCCGGAACCGCTGCCGCGCACGTTCAGCGGCAAGATTACCAAGCTGGCGCTGCGGCAGCGCTATCCCGAGGCGCCTGCCGGAGCCATCCCGCTCTGACTGGCGGCACATGCGGGCAATGTCGGCGGGCGGTAACCGCTCGACCGGAAAGGGTAGCTTTGGGCCGTCCGAAGCAAGCTTTGATTACCCGGGCGGCATCGACCAAGGCCGGCTTGGCCGCGATCGATGCG
>CAIKKO010000349.1 GCA_903828025.1 uncultured Sphingomonadales bacterium | reverse complement strand
GAGCAGGAAGTCGTGAAACACCCGCGCGCCGGGCGTGCCGCCACTCAGCCGCTGGCGCAGCGCATCGTCAATCCCGGGAAAGCGCTCGGCCAGCGGTGCGCGCGGGAATTCGACCACCAGCAACTCATGCGCGGCGAGATCTATGGCATAGGGCTCGTGCGGCGAACCGATCACGAAATCGCCCGCGCCCAGCACGCTCTCGGTCCCGCTCTGGCGGTGCAGGCTTGAGCCCCGGCACTGGAGGTGCAGGATCAGGCGCTCTTCCGCGGTATAGCGCGGATCCCGGCCGACGAACGAGGCAGTCGAGCGCGGGCGGATCATCGCAAGGTCGCCGACCTGCCACGTCCACATCTCGCCCATGAAATCCTGATCGTGGCAATTCACATAGGTCCCGCTGTAGACCCGGTCGACCAGCGCATTCCAGAACGCGAGCCGCTCGGGCGGGGCAATGCCTTCGGTTGCGTACTTCTGAACAAGGGTCATCTTCCGTCTCCCTCAGCGGAAAAATCAGGCGAGCGCGGTGGCGCGCCGCGCAACCACGCGCGGTGCGGATTCGACAAGCCCCATGGCGCAGACCCCTGCGAGTATGGTCAGCACAAACATCAACCAGAGTGCTGCCGAAAGCCCATACGAGTCCGCCAGCGAGCCGGCGAAAAACGGACTGAGCACGCCGCCGAGCACTTCGCCGGTGCCCATGACCACGCCGGTCAATGTCGCGGTCAGACGTGGATCGACCGATTCCGACGGGATTGTCGCCATGAACATTGGGAACAGGCCGTTGAGCCCCCACCCGAAGAAGAAAATCACCGCGAGCACCCAAGGCGAGCCGGTATAATACAGCCCGCCCAGCGGCAGGATCACACCAAGGAAAGCGAACCCGATCATCACCGGGCGGCGGCCGACCGCGTCCGAGATCGCGGGCACGACAAAGCTGCCAAGCCCTGCCGAGAGCCCCAGCGTCGCCATAAGCCAGCCCATCGTCTCCGGCGCGAAGCCGCGCACTTTGGTGAGATAAAGCGGCATGAACGCCCAGCACACCACCAGATACGAAACCAGCAGCACCGAGATCACCGCGCAAAGCAGCACGTTGCGGTGGCGGAAAGCCTCGCCGAGCGGCACTTTCGGCCGCGCCGCATCATGGACTTCGGCAGGCGGTTCGCGCAGCGAGACCCAGATCAGCACCGCTGTGACGAGCCCCGGCGCGGCAGCAAGATAGAACCCCGCGCGCCAGCCCCAAGCCATCGCCACGGGCACCAGCAGCAACGGCGCAAGGCCCGACCCGAGCAGGTTCGAACCGAGGTTCTGCGCCACGCCCATCGCCAGACCGCGCCGTTCGGGGGCGACTTCGCTGACAATCATCGAGTGGCTGACCGGCATCACGCCGCCTTCCGCCGCACCCATCAGCAGACGCGCGCCCAGCAACATGAAGAACGAGGAGGCAAGGCCCGATACGACCGAGCAAGCGCAGAACAGCAGCGTTGCGACCACAACCACAGGCTTGCGCGAGCCAAGCTTGTCGGACACCCGGCCAACGGCAAGGCCGGACAACGCCCAGGTGAGCGAGAGCGCCGAGCTGAACATGCCGACTTGCGTGTTGGACAGATGCAGATCGGGCTGAACGAACGGCATGAGGAAATTGAGCGCGTTGCGGTCAAAGAACAGGATGCCGAAATTGAGGCTGAGCAGCCCGACGACCCAGGCCTGATACCCGCCGCCAAGCCGCTGCGATCCGTCTTCCCGGATGCCTTGCGCTGCCATTGCCTCGCCGCTCACAGGAACGGCCGCACGGGATCGGTGCCGTCCCAGGCCTGCGAGGCCTGCCATTGGCTGGTGAAGAGCGCGTTCATGCCTTCGGTCGCCGGAATCAGTTCGATAAAGCCGGGCGCGGCGGGATCAGCGCTTTCAAGATAGGCGACGGAGCCGCCGGTCGGTACGGTCGCGCGAAAGGCCAGCGTGTGGCCGCGCGCGAGATAGTCTGGCAGCGCGGCATCGACATCGGTGAAGGCAATGCCGAAATGGTGGAAACCGTAACCGCGCCGGTCGATGGTTTCGCGGTAGACCGATGGCGCGTTATCCAAAGGCTGGATCAGTTCGATCTGCATGTGGCCGACGAAGCCCATGGCGATGGCCACATCAGCCGTGGAAGGCTGGCCGCGATAGACTTGCCCCTCGCCCAGAAAGTGATCGAGCAGAAAAAACGGGCCCGCGCCGCAATCGCGCTGGAAATGTGCGATGGATGCCTGGATATCCGCCACCACGAACGCGGTTTGCACCACGCCGCCAATGGGTTGGCCAAAGCCCAATGCCCCTGTCATTGTAATTCCCTCTGCCCTGTACGCACCGATTGTTCGGCGCGCTTTTTTTCTGGTATTGGCGTTTTCCGCCGAAACTACAGTGTAATCACAACTTTTCCAAACAGCTCGGGCGATGCCTGATAACGGTAGGCCTCGAGCGCGTCTTCCATGGCGAACGTCCGGTCGATCACCGGCTTGATCGCGTGCCCATCGACAAAGGCGTTGAGCCGCGTTGCCATGCCGCGCGAGCCGACGAAAATGCCGCGAATGCTCGCGCCTTTGAACATGAGGCCGTGCGGATTGGTGCCGCCTTCGCGGGTCAACACGCCGATCAGCGCAATCTCGCCGCCGAAACCGACCGCTGCGATGCTCTGTTTGAGCGTGCCCGCGCCGCCGACTTCGACCACATGATCGACCCCGCCGCCTGCCAGATCGGCCGCCGCTACGCCCCAATCCGGTGTGACCCGGTAGTTTACCGTCTGGTCAGCACCCAGCGCGCTGACGCGGGCCAGCTTGTCGTCCGAAGAACTCGTCGCGATCACTTGCGCACCCGCAGCCTTGGCGATCTGGAGTGCCAGCAAGGAAACCCCGCCCGTGCCGAGTACCAGCACGCTTTCCCCGGCGCGCACCGGATGTGGCCCCTCCATCAGCGCATTCCAAGCGGTAACCCCCGCGCAAGGCAGGCAGGCCGCTTCTTCGAACGAGAGGCTTGTCGCAATCGGCAGCACCCCGTGCTCGGGCAGCACGACCAGATCCTGCAGCATGCCCGCAGCCGGAGGTGCGCCCAGCGCAGGGCCCGCGCCAGGATTGGCCGGCCCGTCGATCCAGTTCTGGAAGAAACTGCCCGCAACGCGGTCGCCAAGCCTCACGCTGGTGACGCCCTCGCCCACAGCCACAACCTCGCCCGCGCCGTCGGACAGCGGCACCGTATCGACCGTGACGGCGCTGCCCATATAACGGCCGAGCGGAATGATCTGATCGCGATAGTTGAGCGAGCAGGCGCGCACACGCACCAGCACTTCACCCGAACCCGGCTGAGGGGCAGGCACATCGCACAGCGCCATATCGTCCAGCGACGACGCACCTTGGCGGATTACCCATTGCCGCATCAGTCTTTCCCCATCTTGCCCGCCGTGTGTGTCGCACAGGCAGTGTGCAATTTAATCAGCAACACAAACGAATTTCATCAGATGCAACGTATGGATCAGGCCACCGCTTGGTTTGCCTCGCCTGCGGAGGCTTGCGCAGCGACCGCATGTCCGATCGCCTGCGCGGTTTGCTGCAAAGCCTCAAGATGCCGCAACATGACCGCCTCGTCGGTGCCGCGTTTTGCCGGCCAGGTCAGGTTGATCGTACCGATGGGGGAGCCGCCAGTCATGATCGGCACGGCCATGGAACGCCGCCCGTCACGGAGCACGAGCTGCTTTGAACGGTCCGGCCAGGGGTGGAGCGGCTCGCGCGCAGCATAGCCTCGTTCGCGGGTTTCTCTGAGGATCATTCGCAGGTCGCTTTCGGCCTGTGACGTGCCGTCCTTCGGCCGAAGGCGCGCTATGATGGCCTCGCGTTCGCTTTCCTCGCAGGCCGCCAGATAGGCGCGGCCGGTGGCTGTGTGAATGTACGAGAGCTTGACGCCGACCGGGCCAAGAATGGCCGAATCAAGCCGGAACAGCGGGCTGTTAGTCTCGAGGATTTCCATATGATCAAGCCGGGGTGCCGCGAGAACCGAAGGCCAGGCGACTTTGGTAGATAAGGCCTTCATATAGGGCGAGGCCACTTCAGCAATCTGCTCGATGGGGGCGCCGGCGCCCCGCGAGACTGCTCCAAGATGTGGCAAATAGGCGCCATCGGCGAGGCGCTGCCACACCAGACCCTTGCGTCCCAGCGTGAGCAACATGCGCAGCAGTGTCGCTTTGGGCAGGCTCAAGGTCTGGTGCAGTTCGTGGAGGCTGACGGCTCGCCGCTCCTGTACCGCGAGCAGCACATCAAG
>CAIKKO010000348.1 GCA_903828025.1 uncultured Sphingomonadales bacterium | reverse complement strand
GCCGCCTGCGCCGGCGGCGCCATTGTGCTGCTCGGCATCTCGACGCACACCACCGGCTCGGTCGCGGCCTATAGCCTGCTTGCCATTGGCCTGATGAATTCGATCATGTTCCCCACGATCTTCACGCTCGCCTGCGATGGGCTGGGCAAGCGCGCGGCAGATGGTTCGGGCATCATCAACGTCGCGATCTTCGGCGGTGCAGTGGTTCCGCTCGCCACCGGGGCCATCGCGGACATGACCGGCAGCCTTACCACTGCGTTGGTGCTGCCTGCGCTGTGCTACGCGGTGATTGTCAGCTTCGGGTTCTATGCGCGGCGGCCGGTGGCCATCACCCCCGAGCCAGAAGTCTTCGCATAATTCAACTCCCGGCGTTGACATTCGCACCGGCCTGCCCAAATCAGGGCCATGCTTTCGCAGAAGACGCGATACACGATCCGCGCACTCCAGCACCTGACCGATACTTTCGGGCAGGGACCGGTGCGTCTGGACGCCATTGCCGAGGCGCAGAACATTCCGCGCAAGTTCCTCACCGTGATCCTCTCCGAAATGGCGCGCGAAGGGATCGTCGCCTCGCACCGCGGGCGTGAGGGCGGATATGAACTGGCGCTACCGCCGGTCGATATCCGCTATGGCGACATCATCCGCCTCACGCGCGGCAGCCTCGCGCTCACCCCTTGCGCCAGCCGCAACGCGCACGAGACTTGCGCGAACTGCCTGCCCGAGGCCGAGTGCCGGTTGCGCGGGCTTATGCTGCAATTGCGCGATGAAACCGCTGCGATGCTCGATCGGATCACGCTGGCCGACGCCATCGCGCTCGAGCCGCCGTTCGAAGAGCCCGAGACTTTGCAAGCCATGGCTGCGCAGTAATTCCGGCGCAGCACGCGTCCGGGCAAAATCGGTGAACTTCACTTGGCGTTCAGGGGCCTGCTGGCTATAGCACCGCCATGATCGTCAAAGCCCCTGTTCGCAGCCCGCTGCGCTTCGCCCTTCTTGCTGCGGTTGCCGTGGCGCTTGGCTCCACCGCCGGTTGCGCCGGTTCGAAGGCCAAGAAGGACGTCGCCTACGTCGCGCGCGACGTCGATACGCTTTATGCCGCAGCCAAGGACCGGCTTGACCGGGGCGATCCCAAGCAGGCCGCCGCCCTGTTCGACGAGGTCGAGCGCCAGCATCCCTATTCGCCCTGGGCCCGCCGCGCCCAGTTGATGAGCGCGTTCAGCTACTATGCCGCACGTGATTATGCGAAGTCGGTCCAATCGGCGCAGCGGTTCCTGTCGATCCATCCGGGCAACAAGGACGCTCCGTACGCCTACTACCTCGTCGCGCTGTGCTATTATGAGCAGATCAGCGACGTGACGCGCGATCAAAAGATCACTCAGCAGGCCTTGACCGCGCTGACCGAAGTGGCCCGGCGCTATCCGAACACAACTTATGCCACCGACGCGCGGCTCAAGCTCGATCTGGTCAACGATCACCTTGCCGGCAAGGAAATGGAGATCGGCCGGTTCTATGAGCGCAGCGGCAAGTGGCTTGCTGGCACGCTGCGTTTCCGCACCGTGATCGACAAGTACCAGCAGACCAGCCATACGCCCGAAGCGCTCTACCGCTTGGTCGAATGCTACCTAACGCTGGGTCTGCCCGAACAGGCGCAGAAGGCAGCGGCGGTGCTGGGCAACAACTACCCCGGCAACGAATGGTACGAGCGCGCGTTCAAGCTGATGAACAACAAAGCGCCGGGTACCACCGCCAGCTGATGTTACGCAGCAGCGCTGACTTGGCGAGAGCGGGCTGAACGGGCGGCATTGCTGAGCGCAGTGATGAACTGGTCGGTCGCGCTGTCCCAGCTATAGCTGCTGCCATGTGCCGCCGCAGCCTCTCGGCTGCAACCAAGCGCCCGCGAAATCGCCAGAGCGAGATCTTCCTCGAGCGCACCGACCGGTTCGGCCAGACTGCCCACTGGCCCAAGTCCGCCCGGCCCGACGACATCGACCGGGCCTGGAACCGGGTAGGCCGCAACCGGCACGCCGCAGGCCATCGCTTCGATCATCACCAGACCAAACGTGTCCGTCTTGCTCGGGAACACGAACACATCGGCCGAGCAATAGGCTTGCGCCAGTGTGGTGCCCGAAAGCGCGCCGAGAAAGCGCACCTCGGGATAGCGGGCGCGCAGGGTCGCGAGATCGGGCCCATTGCCGACAACCACTTTGGTGCCCGGCACATCGGCATCGAGGAACGCGGTGAGGTTCTTCTCGATGGCCACGCGGCCGACATTCAGCATGATCGGGCGGGGCAAGTCGGCCAGCGCCTCAAGCGGGGCATGGCCGGGATGAAACACCGAAGCGTCGATCCCGCGCGACCACAGTGTCGCTTGCGTGATGCCGTGGCCTGCCAGTTCTGCTGCCAACGTCGGAGTTGAAACCAGCACCGCGTGGCTGGTGGCATGGAACCGGCGCATGATCGGCCAGAACCGGTCGGGGCTGAGCCCGGTGCGGACCGCCGCATAATCGGGAAAGCGCGTGTGGAAGGCGCTGGTAAACGGCACGCCATTGGCCTTGCACCAGCTGCGCGCGCTCCATCCGATAGGGCCTTCTGTGGCGATATGCACGATGTCGGGCTTGAAGCTTTTCAGCGTGCGCCGTGTGCGGAAGCGGGGCAGCATGGCGAGACGGATCTCGCTGTAGCCCGGCAACCCGAACGTGAAGAACTGGTTCGGCGTCACCATCACGACTTCGTGGCCGCGCGCGATAAGGCGATCGACCGTTGTGGCGAGCGTGCGCACGACACCATTGACCTGCGGGTGCCAGGCGTCAGTGCAGATCGCGATCCTCACGCGTCGACCTTGGTGCGGGCGGCTTCAGCGGCCTGAGCGGCAATCGTCAGGGCTTCCTCGGCGCAGACAGCGGCCCAATCGACGATCGAGATAGCACCCTCGAAATCTTCGATCAGCGCGGTGCAGCTTTCGACCCAGTCACCGTCGTTGTAGTACGTGACGTCACCGATCTGGCGGATTTCCGCGCAGTGAATGTGGCCGCAGACGACGCCGTCCACGCCCATGTCGCGCGCGGCGTGGGCCACGGCTTCCTCGAAATCGCAGACGAACTGGACCGCGTTCTTCACGCGCTTCTTCATGTAGGCGGATAGCGACCAGTACGGGAGCTTGAACTGCCGGCGGACCGCATTGAACCAGCGATTGGCGTGCAGGAGAAATGCGTAAGCCTGATCCCCCAGGAACGCGAGCCAGCGGGCATAGAGCACCACCCCGTCGAACCCGTCGCCGTGGGTGACGAGCAGGCGGCGGCGATCAGCGGTGATGTGAATGGCCTCTAGCGCCAGTTCGACCCCGCCGAAGCTCATGCCGGCATAAGGGCGGAGCATTTCATCGTGGTTGCCCGCGATGAGCACGACCCGGGTGCCGCGATGCGCCATCTTGAGGATGCGGCGGATCACTTCGTTGTGCTGATCGGGCCAGTACCACCCGCGCGAAAGGCGCCAGCCATCGACGATGTCACCGACCAGATAGAGAGTCTCGCACTCGATCGAAGCGAGGAAATCGAGCAGCATGTCGGCGTTGCAGCCACGTGTGCCGAGGTGGATGTCGGAAATCCAGACCGTGCGAACCTTGCGCTTCGGGCGGAAGCTGCGGGGTTCGGGAAGATCGAGCCAGGCAGGGGCGGAAGTGGCCAGTTCGGTTGCGGAGGGGAGCGTTCCCCACGGTTTAGCTCGGCGCGTCATCCCGTCACCCTCATGTCAGTTTGAATACTGAACCGATTCCCTGTCACAATCGCGTTTCGTTCCCGTGGCACCGTGTCACGCCTATGTCACAAAACAACGAAAATATCGGACTTACCCACAGATTTGCCAACAATGGGGCAATTGCGCGGGAGCATGGTGACGCGGCGAGCGCGACGCGATAAAGATCACGGTCCATGCTGACCGGGCTTTCCATCCGCAACATCGTATTGATCGAGGCGCTCGATCTGGTTTTTCCGGGCGGACTTGGGGTCCTCACCGGCGAAACCGGGGCAGGCAAGTCGATTCTGCTGGATTCGCTGGGCCTTGTGCTGGGCGATCGCGCGGATGCTGGTCTGGTTCGCGCCGGGGCCGATCAGGCGAGCGTGACCGCGACATTCGAGTTCGACCGGCTTCCCGCCGAACTCGGCGCGGTGCTGGCCGAAGCGGCGATCGAGATCGAAGCGGGCGAGCCGCTCATCATCCGCCGCCGCCTCAAGGCCGAGGGCGGCAACGCGGTCGGCAGCCGGGCCTTTGTCAATGATCAGCCGGTGGGCGTGGCGCTGCTGCGCGATCTGGCGCGCGGTCTGGTTGAACTGCACGGCCAGCATGATGATCGCGGCCTCGTCAATGCGCGCGGCCACCGGGCGCTGCTCGATCGCTATGCGCGGGCCGAAGTGGCGGGCGTTGCGGCGGCATGGGACAAGTGGCGGGCCGCAGAAGCGGCGCTGGCCGAGGCGCGCGCCCGGCTTGCAGCGGCATCGGCCGAGCAGGACCTGTTGATCGCGCATCTGGCCGAACTGACCGCGCTCGCGCCGGTCGTCGGCGAGGAGGCTGAACTCGCCGGCCAGCGCGCGGCGATGCAGAAGGGCGAGCGCCTTTCTGGCGATCTGGGCGAATTGCAGCACCTCTGGACCGGATCCGATTCCGCGCTCGCCAGCTTGCGCAGCGCCTCGCGCCGGCTCGACCGGATCGCGCACGAGCATCCCTTGCTGGCCGAAGCGCTCGAAGCGCTCGACCGCGCGGTGATTGAAGCGAGCGAGGCCGAGGACAAGCTGGCCAGCGCTGCCGAGGCGCTCCTGCACGATCCGATGGCGCTCGACCGGATCGAGACGCGGCTGTTCGATCTGCGGGCCGCCGGGCGCAAGCACGGCTGCGCGGTCGACGATCTGCCGCAGCGCATGCTGGCCATGCGCGCCGCGCTCGAAGGGATCGAAGGCGGCGAGGCGGCCATCGCGGGCCTCAAGCGCGCCGCACACGATGCCGGGCTGGATTACCGCGCCAAGGCTGAAGGTCTCTCGGTGGCGAGGGCGGAGGCGGCCAAGCGGCTCGATGCCGCTGTGGCGGCCGAACTCGCGCCGCTCAAGCTCGATGCCGCGCGCTTCCGCACCGCCGTGGTCCGCTTGCCCGAAGATCGCTGGGGCCCGCAAGGCGTGGACGCCGCCGAATTCCTGATTTCGACCAACCCTGGCGCCGACTTTGCCCCGCTCGCCAAGATTGCCTCGGGCGGTGAGCTTTCGCGCTTCATCCTCGCGCTCAAAGTTGCGCTGGCGGAGCAGGGCGGGGCGGCGACGGTGATCTTCGACGAGATCGACCGGGGCGTCGGCGGCGCGGTGGCGAGCGCGATCGGCGAACGGCTCGCGCGTCTGGCGCAAGGCGGGCAATTGCTGGCGGTCACGCATAGCCCGCAAGTCGCGGCGCGCGGGACGGCGCATTACCTCATCGCGAAGGCCAGTGACGGCCTGGTCACGCGCACGTCGGTTGGATTGCTCGATGCCAAGGGACGGCAGGAGGAAATTGCACGCATGCTTTCGGGCGCGGAGATCACGCCCGAGGCGCGCGCGCAGGCCGAACGGCTGCTCGAACAGGCATGAGCGCGGGGCGGTTTGATCGGGCGCTAGACCGGCCGGTGTGGAACATGCTCCACGGACGGCAGGCGCACCTCGCGGTCGCGTCTGGCACGGTTTGCCGGATCGATCCCGCCTATGGACCGTTTGCTGCGGCAGCGCCGGGGCACGAGGCTGAGCTGGCCGGTTTGCTGACCAGCGCCGAAGACGAAATCTGGATTGTCGAGACGACTGAACTCGCTCCGCCGCCCGGAACCCGCGTCTCGCGCACTGCGCCCTTGCTGCAGATGATCGCGGACGGCCCGGTCGCGGCCTATGCGCCTGATCCCGAAATCGAGGTGCTGACCGAGGCGGACGCGGCGGAAATGGCGGCGCTGGCCCACGCCACCGAACCCGGCCCCTGGCACCCGCTTACGCATCGCTACGGTACATTCTTCGGCATTCGCCGCGAGGGGCGGATCGTGGCCATGGCCGGTGAACGCATGCGCCCCGCGCCCGGGATCGCCGAAATCAGCGCGGTATGCACATTGCCGGAAACGCGCGGGCAGGGCCTCGCGACTCGGCTCATCCGCCACGGCATGGCCGGCTTCGCTGCGCGCGGCGATACGCCGTTCCTGCACAGCTATGCCGCAAACATCCACGCCATCCGGCTTTACGAATCGCTCGGCTTTCGCGCACGCAGCGCCATGGTGGTGACGGTGCTGGGGAGGGTCGATTCGTGAGCGCGACGGAAGGCATGGCCGAGGCCGAGGCTGCCAACGAACTGATGCGGCTCGCGCGCCAGATCGCGCACCATGACCGGCTCTATCATGCCGACGACGCGCCCGAGATTTCCGATGCCGAGTATGACGCACTGGTGCGCCGCAATGCCGATCTGGAAGCGGCGTTTCCCCACCTGATCCGCGCGGATAGCCCAAACCGCAAAGTGGGCCACGAAGTCGCCGCCTCGCCGCTCGCCAAAGTGCCGCACGAGGTGCGGATGATGAGCCTCGACAACGCGTTTTCGGACGAGGAGGTCGAGGAATTCGTGGCGCGCGTGCGCAGGTTCCTCGCGCTTGCTCCGGAGATCGAGGTCGTGATGACCGCCGAGGACAAGATCGACGGCCTCTCCTGCTCGCTGCGCTATGAAAACGGCCACCTTGTGCGGGCGGCGACGCGCGGCGACGGACAGGTGGGCGAGGACGTGACCGCCAATGTCGCGCATATCGCGGATATCCCGCAGACCCTCAGCGGTGATGCGCCCGCCGTGTTCGAGATTCGCGGCGAGGTCTATATGGCCAAGGCCGATTTCGCCGCGCTCAATGCCGTGCAAGAGGCGGCGGGCGACAAGCTCTTCGCCAATCCGCGCAACGCCGCCGCCGGATCGCTGCGCCAGAAGGACGCAGGCGTTACGGCCAAGCGGCCCTTGCGCTTCCTTGCGCATGGTTGGGGGGCCGCCAGCACGGTCCCTGGTGAGACGCAGTTCGCGGTGATGCAGCAGATTGCCGCGTGGGGCGTGCCGGTTTCGCCGCTGCTGGTGCAGTGTGCCTCGGTCGAAGCGATGGTGGCGCATTTTCGCACGATTGGCGCGCGGCGGCCGGACTTGCCCTACGATATCGACGGCGTGGTCTATAAAGTCGACCGGCTCGATTGGCAGGAGCGCCTGGGCTTTGTCGCCAAGGCCCCGCGCTGGGCGCTGGCACGCAAGTTCCCCGCCGAACGCGCTGAAACGGTGATCGAGGGCATCGACGTGCAAGTCGGGCGCACCGGCAAGCTGACACCGGTAGGCCGCCTGCGCCCGGTGTTGGTGGGCGGCGTGACCGTGACCAACGTCACGCTGCACAACCGCGACGAGATCGCGCGGCTCGGGGTTCGGATCGGCGACCGCATCGTGCTGCAGCGCGCGGGCGACGTGATCCCGCAAGTGGTCGATAACCTCACCCGTGAGGAACCGCGCGAGCCCTACCAGTTCCCCGATCACTGCCCCGAATGCCAGTCCGAAGCCGTGGCCGAGGAAGGCGAAGTCGATGTGCGCTGCACCGGCGGGCTGGTCTGCCCGGCGCAGCGGACCGAGCGGCTGCGGCACTTCGTCAGCCGGGGCGCACTCGATATCGAGGGGCTGGGCGACAAGACGATTGCCGAGTTCTTCGGGCTTGGCTGGCTCGAAAGCCCTGCCGACATTTTCCGCCTCCACCGCCGCCGCGCCGCAATCGTCGGGCGCGAGGGGTGGAAGGACAAGTCTGTGGATAACCTGTTGGCAGCGATCGAGGCCAAGCGCACGCCCGATGCCGCGCGGCTGCTGTTCGGGCTCGGTATCCGCCATGTCGGCGCGGTGACGGCGCGGGATCTGATGAAGCGCTTCCAGTCGCTCCCGGCGCTGCGCACGGTGGCGCAGGCCGCGCATTCCTCCCCGGAACGGGGAGGGGGACCACCGGAGGTGGTGGAGGGGCAGGCGCAGACCGCCCCTGACCTCGCCGATAGCGCCTCACCGACCGTGCCCCTCCACCATCTTTCAGATGGTCCCCCTCCCCCGTCGGGGGAGGAACTGGCGCGCGCTGAATTGCTTTCCATCGAGGGAGTCGGCCCCGTCGTTGTCGAGGCATTGGGCGACTTTTTCCATGAACCGCACAACGTCGCTGTGTGGGAGGACCTGCTCTCCGAAGTCTCTCCGCCGCCCTACATCGTCGAAACCAAGGCCAGCGCGGTTGCGGGCAAGACTGTGGTGTTCACCGGCAAACTCGAAACGATGAGCCGCGACGAGGCCAAAGCGCAAGCCGAAGCGCTGGGCGCGCGCGCGGCGGGCTCGGTTTCGGCCAAGACCGATCTGGTGGTGGCGGGGCCGGGTGCAGGCTCGAAACTCAAGCAGGCCGCCGCACTCGGCATCGAAGTGATCGACGAGGCGGCGTGGGCCGACATCGTGAAAGCTGCGGGATAAATTGATGACCTTCGAAGACCTC
>CAIKKO010000347.1 GCA_903828025.1 uncultured Sphingomonadales bacterium | reverse complement strand
TTTCCTCCCCCACGGGGGGTGGGGTACCTGCGATGCTGGTGGTGGGCCCCGCGCCGCCACGCGCGGCCCGGCAAGGTCTGGAAGAACCGCACGTGCCCCTCCACCATCCTGCGGATGGTCCCCCTCCCCCGGTGGGGGAGGAATGCCCATTCAGATATTGTCCGGCCTTGATGAACCACGCCGCCACATAATCCAGCGTTCCCCCGCTGCCGCCCAGCTTGGCAATCCCGCGCACTTGCGCGCGCTGGTGCTCGGTCTGGAACTTGGCCCCCACAAACGGCGGGTTGCCCATCACATAGCTGCACCGCACCGCAGGCAGCAGATCGTTCCACTCCGCCTCCAGCGCATCGCCGTGCAGGATATGCGGCGAATCCTTGAGCGGGATGCGCGCATAGTTGCTGGAAAAGCTCTCGTTCAAATCGTTGTTGGCGATATGGTCCATCATCCACATCGCCACTTCGGCGATGCGCGCGGGAAACTCCTCGTATTCGATCCCGTAAAACTGGTCGACCGTCACGCGCGAAAGCAGCCCCGGCTCCAGCACGCCTTGCCGCCGCTCGTCGCCGATATCGGTCAAGGTCTTGGGCCAGCGCGCTTCCAGTGCGCTCAGTTCCAGCCGCCGCAGTTCGCGGTAGGCCACCACCAGAAAGTTGCCGCAGCCGCAGGCGGGATCGAAGAACGTCAGCCGCGTCAGCTTGTCGAGAAACTTGTCAAGCTCGCGCTCCCGCCCGGTCTTGCGCGCGGTGATCGCTGCCAGTTCCGCCTTCAGATCATCCAGAAACAGCGGCCCGATCACTTTCAGGATATTCGCCTCGGTCGTGTAATGCGCGCCCTTGGCCCGGCGTTCCTTGGCATTCATCACCGATTGGAACAGCGAACCGAAGATCGCGGGCGAAACGCCGGACCAATCGTGGCGCGCGGCATCGAGCAGATGCTCGCGCATGGTCTTCGAAAAATGCGGCGTTCGCACGCGCCCGGTAAACAGGCGTCCGTTCACATAGGGGAAGGCGTTCAGTTCCCCTTGCAGGGTCGATTGGCGGGCATTCTCAGGGGTATCGAGCACATCGAACAGATCGTTCAACACGCGCCCGGTGTCGCTGCCATCGGGCTTGGTGTCGTTTTCGATCAGCTGGAGGAAAATGTCCTTGGGCTGGAAAATCCCGGTATCATCGGCAAACAGGCAAAACAGCAGCCGCACCAGCAATTGTTCCAGATCGTGCCCGGTGTAGCCGGTGTCCTCCAGCGCATCGTGGAGCTTGCCCATCAGCTCCGCCGCCTTGATCGTCACGCCCGCCTGTGTGCCGAACGAAACCTTGCGGCCCAGCATGAAATCGAACGCCGCGATGTGCTTGTGGAGATCGGCGAGGGGGAATTTCAGTTCCTCTCTGCTCTCCAAATTGAGCAGCCGCCAGTTCTGAAAATCGCAAGTCAGGATGTATTTGGGTTGATCGCGTTCGGGCAGCCAGTCAAAGTAATCGAGCGCTTGCGATTGCGCGGCCAGCAGGTCGCGCCCAGCACTCTTTTGCTCAACGATCAGTGTCCCGGGCCAGAACAAGTCAATGAAGCCGCGCCGGTTGGCATCGAGGCTTTGTACACGCTTCTCAAACGAACCAACTTGACGGATATTGATTCCGAATATCTGGAAAAATGCATTGTAGAAAAGATGCGTCTCGCCATGTTCGCGTTGCGCGTGCTTCCAGTCCTCGCTGAACGCTTTGGCCCGCCGCTTGATCTCGTCCCAGCCTAAACGCATGATGGCTCCCTATTCGCGCATGGGGTCTAACCCGTGCGCGCCGGGCCGCCAAGCGCGCAGAAGCGTGCCAGCGCCGGGCGGGGGGGCAGGCCCCGAACTCCAACACGGCGGGCCCGGCGGGCCACCATACACCATGGCGCACACGAGCGAAGTTAGCGACCTTAGCGAAGCGCTCAGCGCCCCCGCCTATTCCGCCACCGGCAGCGCAATATAGCTCCCGCTCGCCCCGCCCACGCTCACCTTCTGCACGGCCTTCACATAGTCCCCCGGCTTGGCATCCAGGATCGAAGGCACGAACGTCTGCGGGTTGCGGTCATAGAGCGGGAACCAGCTGGATTGCACTTGCACCATGATGCGGTGCCCCGGCAGGAACACGTGGTTCGCAGGGGGCAGGCTGAACGTGTAGTCCAGCGGGGCATTGGCCTTCAGCGGGTGCGCTTCGGCCAGCGTCTCACGGAAGCGGCCGCGGAACACGTCCATGCCCACGGCCAGCTGGAAGCCGCCCATCGCGCGGTCGCCGGGCACTTCGTCGGGGTAGACGTCGATCAGCTTGACCACCCAGTCGCTGTCGGTCCCGCTGGTCGATGCCGTCAGGTGCACCACCGGCTGTCCGGCAATGGTCAGCGCCTTGGTCAGCACCGGGCCGGTGAAGCTGAGCACATCGGGGCGGCCTGAAACCGGGCGCTGATCGCCTGCCAGCCATGTCGGCCAGGGATTGCCTTCATAGCCTTCCTGCAGGTTGGGGCGGGGATAGAACGTCACCGGCTTGGCGGGGTCGGACACATAGTCCACCGTGCCCGCGCTGGCTGATGGTTCGAAGCCCAGCCCCTCGCCCGGCAGCAGATAGAGCTTCTTCGCGGGCTGTGCGGTGGGCCAGCCCGGCAGTCGCTGCCACTGGTTGGTGCCGCTCTGGAACGCGGTCACCCGCGCCACGTCCATCGGCGCATCGTAGAGGAAATGCGCGAGGAAGGGCGCCAGCACATGCGCCCGCCACCACTTGCCGGTGTCCGCATCCCAGCGCAGCGCGCCCAGCATATCGGCCCGCTCGATGCCCTGCCCGTGATACCAAGGCCCGATCGTGAGATAGAGCAGGTTGTCCTTGTCCTGCGGCTTGACCGCCTTCCACACAGCGGGCGCGCCGTAGATATCTTCCTGATCCCACAGCGAGTGGACCAGCAGCGTCGGCACTGTGAGCGGCGCTTTGGCAAGGATCTTGTCCATCGCCTGCTCCTGCCAGAAGCTGTCCCACGCCTGATGCTGCTTGACCTTCTGCCAGAAGCCGATCTGATCGAGCCCATGCGCCGTGGCCAGCGCGCCGGCCGAACCATAGCGCATGTAGTGCGTGTAGGCGTCGGCCTCGGTGATCTCGTACTTGCGGGAATTGTCCTTGGTGCCGACCTGCTCCCACATGTAGCTCAGGCCATATTGGCGGAACGCGCCGTTGTGGAACCAGTCATCGCCGCGCCAGCCATCGACCATCGGGTTCATCGGCACCGCCACTTTGAGCGCGGGGTGCGGGTTCACCAGCGCGGCCAGTGTGGTGAAGCCATCGTAGCTGATCCCGATGATCCCCACCCGCCCGTTGCTTTCGGGCACGTTCTTCACCAGCCAGTCGATGGTGTCGTAAGTGTCCGTCGCGTGGTCGGTCTTGGTGGGGTTCAAGGTTGTGCCGACGAACGGCCGGTTCATCACATACGTGCCCTCGGACCCATACTTGCCGCGCACATCCTGCACCACGCGGATATAGCCGCCGCTGCTCACCACATCGGGCGCGCTGTCATAGCCGTCGATGGCGATGGCCATCAGGCCCGAGGCGTGCTGGCTGGTCATGTCCTCGGCGTTGTAGGGCGTGCGGGTGAGCAGCATGGCGGGCTTCTGCGCTGCGCCTTTCGCAGCTTTCGGCACCATGATCACGGTGTGCAGCTTCACCCCGTCGCGCATGGGGATATCGACGGCGCGGCGTTCGTAATCGCGGTAGGCCGTGGGCTGTTCGAGCTTGGCGGGCCGCTCGGTGTAGCCATCGTCCGGTGCTGCAGCCGGAGCCGGTGCCGCTGCGGCTTGCGCCCATGCGCTGCTCGCGCCCGAAAGCAACAGCCCCGCCAGAATTGCCGCACGCACCTTCATGATCGCTTCCCCCGTCAAAAACCGGGAGAAGCTTAGCACCAAGCTGCGCGCTGCCAAGCGGCCTGTTCGGGTGCCTAAATCAGCAGCGCGCCTTCCGCCCCGCTGATCTGCTGATCGAACGAAGGCCCGGTGATCAGGATCAGATCGCTCGCCTCCAGCACGGTGCCCGGGGTGAAGGTGGCGAGCAGCACTTTCTGCTGCGGGCCGTTGCCGTCATAATCGACATAGAGGTTGCCGGATGACTGGTCGTAGATCCCGATATCGTTGCCATCATGCGCGCTGGTGCCATGGACAAAGCCGTCCGGCAGCAGATAGCCCGAGACATAAGAATTCACGATCAGCAGGGTATCGGTGCCCGAGACGAAATCGGTGATATGATCCACCCCTTCGCCGCCATAGGTCGAAACGACGAACTGGTCGTTGCCCATGCCGCCGGTCAGCGTGTCGCTGCCGAAGCCGCCATAGAGGAAATCGTTGCCCGCGCCGCCCTTCAGGGTGTCGTTGCCGCTCTGGCCGAACAGCGAATCGTTGCCGTCCCCGCCATCGAGCACGTTGCCGGCGCTGTTGCCGCCGATGAGGTTGTCGGCGGCGTTGCCGGTGATGGACAGCGCGCCGGTGCCGCTGACCACGCCTTCCTCGACATTCGCGCCCAGCGTCACGTTGACCGAGGCCACGATCTTGTCGAACCCGCCGTTCGCCGCCTCGATCACGGTCGTGCCCGCACCATCGACCTGATAGGTATCGTTGCCGAGCCCGCCCTCCAGCGTATCCGCCCCGCCGCCGCCAGCAGGTTGTTGCCATCGTTGCCGATGATGTGGTTGTTGCCGGAATTGCCGGTGCCGTTGATCGCGGCGCTGCCTGTAAGCGTCAGGTCTTCCAGATTGGTGGCCAGCGTCCAGCTGATTGACGAGACCACGGTATCGTGCCCCTCGCCCGCGTTCTCGGTGATCTTGTCGGCTGCGTTGTCGACGACATAGGTGTCATCGCCCTTGCCGCCGATCAGCGTGTCTACCCCGCCGCCGCCGTCGAGCCGGTCGGCAAACGCGGTGCCGGTCAGCGTGTTGGCGCCCGCATTGCCGATCAGCGTGATCGCGTGACCCAGCGCCGAGGCATCGAGCGAAACCGCGCCGGTGCCGCTGGTATCCGCCGTGGCCGTCGTGCCCGTGCCCGCCACGATCTGCTCGATCCCGATATCGCCGACGAAGGCCTTGTAGGTGCCGCTCGCACCGGCATAGCGCAGTTCGTCGATGCCGCTGGTGCCGGTATCGTGGATCTCGGCCGAAGTCTCGTCACTGAGCGCGTTCACGACATAGACATCGCTGCCCTTGCCGCCATCGAGCACGTCCTGCCCTCCGCCGCCGACAAGCACATCGTTGCCGCCGAGGCCCAGCAGGGTGTTTGCCGCGTCGTTGCCGGTCAGCACATTGGCCTTGGCCGTGCCCGTGCCGTTCACCGCCGCCGCGCCCGTGAGCACGAGGTTTTCGAGCCCTGCGGTCAGCGTCCAGTCGAGGCTGGTGCGCACCGTGTCGGTGCCGCCGTTGCCGCCTTCGACGATGGTGTCGAGGTGGTCGTCCATGATGTAGGTGTCATCGCCCGCCCCGCCGACCAGCTTGTCCGCCCCTGCGCCGCCATAGAGCGTGTCGTTGCCATCACCGCCCGAGAGGAAATCGTTGCCGCCCCCGCCATTGAGCACGTTGTCGCCGCCGTCGCCCAGCAGCTTGTCGGCAAAGTTGGAGCCGTTGACGATCTCGACATTGGCGAGCAGGCCCCTGCCGCCGATGGTGCCGCCAGGGTTGCCGCTGACCATCTGGACGATCACGCCCTTGGTCGCGGTGCTGTAGTCGGCGGTATCGGTGCCGTCGCCGCCATCGAAGAACCCGGCGGCATTGCCTCCGTTCAGCCGGTCATCACCCGCCCCGCCCAGCACTTCGAGCGCGAGGCCGTGGCTGTTGATCACATCGTTGCCGCCGCCGGCATCGAGTGTCTGCGGCAGGCCGGTCGCGGCCAGATCAATCGTGTCGGCAAAATCGGTGAGGCCGAGGTATTGCAGCACTTCGACGTTCTTGATCGTGCCGCCCAAAAACGTGCCGGTGCCGCTCAGCAAGCCCTCGGTCGACACGGTCACGCCGTGCCCTGCGCCCATCAGCGAGAGCCGCAGCGTGTCGGTACCGGCCCCGCCATCGACATCGTCGCCGATCCCCGCCGCGATCGTGTCATCACCGCCGCCCGCGTTGACCACGTCGTGATCGGCGGCGTGGTCGTCATACGTCACCGTCTGGATCAGATCGGGTGCGACATCGGTGGACAGCGCATCGTTGCCATCGCCGCCGATCAGCGTATCGGCCCCGGCCCCGCCGAAGGCCGACAACGTGGCCGGACCGACCGCTTCGATAATATCGTTACCGGCATCACCGAACATGTAGCCGCGAATGGTATTGCTGTATTCGGCGTAGATATGATCATCGCCCGCGCCGCCGTGCGTTTCGAAGGTGGCGTGGATCGTGTCGTTGCCGTCATCGCCATAGGTGACGGCGTTGTGGTTGCCGGTGGAATCAATCGTGTCGTCGCCCGCCCCGCCGTGCACGGTCTGCAGATAGCCGCTCTGGAACGCGTTGATGGTGTCGTTGCCGTCACCGCCGTCGATGGCGGTGGTGTAATAGCCCGCGATGATGTGGTCGTTGCCGCCCATGCCGAGCACGGTGTTGAACTCGGTGTAGCCGGTCGAGCGGTCGCTGGCGTTGATCGTGTCGTCGAAATTGCTGCCCTGCACCCAGGTCAGGTTCTGGATGTTCTGGATCGTGCCGCCGCCGATCTTGATCACCGCCTGGCTGAAATCGACCGTCACGCCCGAAGGCGCGCCGAGGAAGCTGATCGAGAGATAGTTGCCGTAAGCGCTGTAAGCCCCGCCATCGACGTTATCGCCATACCCGGCAAACAAGTGGTCATTGCCATCGCCGCCGATCAGCGTGTCGCGTTCCGATCCGGTATCGACCGAGATCGCGTGGCTGCCGTAAAAGCCGAAGTAGGGCGGTCTGTCGCCCGAGGCGATATAGTCATCCCCCGCGCCGCCATTCAGCGTATCGGCCCCGCCGCCGCCGCTGATGGCGTCCGGACCGTCCGTGCCGGTGTAGACGTCCTTGCCCGCACCGCCGCTGAAATCCGCCATTGATCCTTCTCCACCGCAAGCCGGCGAATGTGACCGAAAGCGCCGTTGATACCGATTGCTAGAGTGCACCCCCCGGATTGCAAGGCGGATTGTGACCGATGCGGCGGACGCCCCGATGCTTGCCCCCTTCCCTCATTGCGCATTCATCCGCGCTGGGCCACAAGCCCGCGCGATGATGCTGCGCCGCCTTTCCGCCGTGTTCCTTGCGTTCCTGCTCGCCGCTTGCGCCGGGCAAGGCGCGCACCTTGCCAGTGCTCCACCGCCGGACTGGGCTTTCCAGAAGAGCGACCTGCCGCTCGATCCCGGCTACCGTTTCGGCAAGCTGGCCAACGGGATGCGCTATATCATCCGCCGCAACGCCACGCCGCCCGGCACCGCGCAAGTGCGCCTGCAGGTCGAGGCCGGCTCGCTCGACGAGCGCGAGGCCGAGCGCGGGTTTGCCCATTATGTCGAGCATATGGCCTTCAACGGCAGCACGCATGTGCCCGAGGGCGAGATGATCAAGCTGCTCGAACGCGACGGCCTGGCCTTCGGCGCGGATACCAACGCGCAGACCTCGTTCGAGCAGACGCTCTACATGCTCGATCTGCCGCGCACCGATCCCAAGCTGCTCGATACCGCGCTGATGCTGATGCGCGAGACCGCGAGCGAGCTCAGCTTCGATCCCGCCGCCGTCGCGCGCGAACGCGGGGTGGTGCTGTCCGAACTGCGCGACGGGCAGGGCTATGCGCTCGACAACGCCAAGGACCAGATGGCGTTCCTCTACCCACAGGCGCACTATCCGCAGCGCCTGCCGATCGGCACGGTGGAGAGCCTCAATGCCGCCAGCGCGGCGGCGCTCAAGGCGTTTTGGGCGCGCGAATATGTGCCTGCGAAAACCACGCTGATCGTGGTCGGCGATTTCGATGCCGCTGCGGTCGAGGCCGCGATCCGCGCGCGGTTCGAGAGCTGGTCTGCCGCACCCGCCGCGCCCCGCCCCGATCAGGGCCGCGTGCTGCCAAAGCAGAAGGGCGCGGTGCGCATCCACCTCGATCCGGCGCTGTCCGAGCGGATCACCGTATCGCGCCACGGGCTTTGGCGCGACGAGCCCGACACGGCAGAGAACCGGCGCATCACGCTGCTGCGCCAGATCGGCTACGGCGTGATCAACCGCCGGATGCAGCGGCTGAGCCGCATCGTCCCGCCGCCGTTCCGGGGGGCCGGGCTTGGCACCAGCGCGGTGTTCAAGATCGGGCGGACCACCAACCTCGTGGTCGATACCGCCGACAAGGGCTGGCGCACCGGGCTGATCGCCGCCGCACGCACCTATTTCGATGCGCTGCAAGGCGGCTTCACCGATGCCGAAGTGGCCGAACAGCTCGCCAATATCCGCACCAACATCGAAAACGCCGCAGCCTCGGCCGATACGCGCAGCAATGGCACGCTGACCGCCATCGCGCTGATGCTGCTGCGCGACGACAAAGTGCCGACCACGCCCGCCAGCGTGCTCGAACGCTTCAACGCGCATGTCGCGTCGATGACCCCGGCGGCGGTGCTCGCCGCGCTGCGCGCAGACGCGATCCCGCTGACCGATCCGCTGATCCGCTTCCAGGGCCGCAGCGCGCCCGAAGGCGGCGCAGACGCGATCCGCGCGGCGTGGAAAGAAGCCGCCAGCGGCAAGCACGGCATCACGGTGCGCGCGGCAACGGGCCGCTTCGCCTATACCGATTTCGGCCCGCCGGGCACGGTGGTGGCCGATAGCACCTCCGGCGATCTCGGGGCCGATCTCGGGGTGCGCATGGTCCGTTTCGCCAACGGTGTCCGGCTCAATCTGAAGCGTACCGAACTCGACAAGGACCGCGTGCTCGTGCGCCTGCTGATCGACGGCGGCGAACTGATCGAGACGAAAGCGAGCCCGCTCAAGACCGAGATGGTCGGGATGCTCCCGAACGGCGGCCTCGGCAAGCATACGCAGGACGATCTCCAGACCCTGCTCGCGGGACGCTCGGTTTCCAACGGCATCGGCGTTACCGGGGATGCCTTTGTCGCCGGGACCGCCACCACGCGGCGCGATCTGGAAATCGAGCTGCAGTTGCTTACGGCCACGATCACCGATTCCGCCTACCGCGCGTCCGCAGATGTCCTGTTCCACCAGAACATGACCAACTTCTTCGCGCGCCGCGATGCCACGCCGGGGGCAGCGCTCGGCAACACGCTGCCGGGGCTGATCTCGGACGGCGACCCCCGCTTCATGCTCCAGCCCCCCGAGGACTACCAGCGCCTCACCATGGCCAAGCTCAAGCAGGATATCGGCGACCGGCTGGCGCACGGTGCCATCGAGCTGACCTTGGTCGGCGATCTCGATCCCGATGCTGCCATCGCGCTCGTCGGCCGCACCTTAGGCGCGCTGCCGCGGCGTGAGGCGGAGTTCCAGCCCTATCCCGATGCCCGCCAGCGCAGCTTCACCGCCGCGCGCGGGCTCAAAGTGATCCGCCACAAGGGCGCGGCCAATCAGGCCATCGTCCACTATGTCTGGCCGACCACCGACGATTCCGATCCGGTCGCCGCGATCACGCTCGAACTGCTGCAGGAAGTGACCGGCATCGAAGTGCTCGATACGGTGCGCGAGGCGCTGGGCAAGAGCTACTCGCCCGGCGCGTCCTCCTCGCTCAGCCGGGTGTGGCGCGGCTGGGGCACGTTCACCGTCAACGCCTCGGTCGATCTGGCCGATGTCGCCGCCACGCGCGCCTCGATCGAAAGCACCGTGGCCGGGCTCGCCGCGCGCCCCACCGACCCGGACGTGATCGAACGCGCCCGCGCCCCGATGCGCGAACGGCTGGACAATTTGCTCAAGACCAATGGCGGCTGGCTCGCGCTGATCGAACGCGCGCAGTCGCAGCCCGACCGCATCGACCGCTACCGCCAGGCCCGCGCCCGGCTCGATGCGCTCACCGGCGCGGACCTGCAGGCCATGGCCAAACGCTACCTCGCCCCGGACAAGGCGGTTGTGGCGCTGGTGCTGCCCGAAGGCGCGGCGGCGGCGGTGAATTAAAGTCCGCCCCCGGAACGGAGAGGGGGACGATCCTGAGATTAGCAAAAAGTGGTGAACGCCTAATTCGAAGATCCGTGACGCCGACTGAGAAGGCTGTACGCCATAAGGTCGTTGTGCAGCGAACGACGTAGTGGTACGAAGAATTGCTTCGATTTTGGTGGTATCTTGCCAATTCTTGAAGAATGGGGGATTTCACTATGAAATTTAGATATTTTTTTCCAATTTTCGCGTTGGCGCCGTCTGTAAGCATAGCGCAGATCGTGCCTATCGCCGCGGTTGAGCCGATCCAAGCGCCGGCGACTACAAACGCAATATTACGGGTTGGTACCGAAGTTCCCCTGCGACTTTCCGAAGCGCTGACGACAAAACAAAAAAATCTACATGTCGGACAACGCTTTAGGATGGAAACATCAGAAGCGATCATGGTGCAAAGCGTGAACGTCGTTCCCATAGGGACCCCGGCTATTGGTGAAATAACCGATGTAACCAACAAAGGTATGTGGGGAAAATCAGGGCATTTTACAGCACAAATTCGCTATTTGACGCTGAACGGTCGCCAGATCCGCTTGAGCGGTACGTTTGATGACAAAGGCAGCGCTGGTGGTGTTGCCGCTGTTGCTGTTTCCGCCATCGTTTTCGCACCGGCTGGCTTCTTCATGACCGGCACGAGCGCACAATTGCCCGTCGGCACCCCGGTCAAAGCCTTCATTGACGAAGATGTCGCCCTCAGTTTCGCGGCCCAGTCAGTAGCACCGCTCCAAATACCAGTAACCGCGCCTACAGCAGTGCCTGCAGCTTTATCTGCGCCCCCTACAGCGGTCCCGTCCGCGCAACACTAACGGGCTTGACACTGCTCGGCAAAGACTTGATGCGCCCCGAAACCGCCCGTGTGTTTGCCGAGCGGTGGAGGGGCGGATCGGACCACCGCTCAGGCCACCGTATCCTGATAGCGCCGCACCGCCACCGTCCCCAGCACCACCAGCATCAGCGCGAGCACGCCCATCTCCGGGAGCGCCGCGCCCAGCGTCCAGCCTTTCAGCATGATCCCGCGCACGAGGCGGATGAAATGTGTGGTCGGCAGCAGCTCGGCCAAGCCTTGCGCCCACCACGGCATGCCGCGAAACGGAAACGCGAAGCCCGACAGCAGGATCGAGGGCAGCATGTAGAAAAAGCTCATCTGCATCGCCTGCAACTGGCTTTGCGCCACGGTCGACAGCGTGAAGCCCAGCGCCAGACTGGTGACCATGAACAGCAGCGTGGAGGCGAGCGTCAGCGGGATCGACCCCATGAACGGCACCGCGAACACGAAATGCGCCGCCAGCAGGATCACCGCCATCTGCACCACGCCGATAATCAGATAAGGCACGATCTTGCCCACCATCACCTCGAACGGCCTGAGCGGCGTGGCGAGCAGGTTCTCCATCGTCCCCTGCTCCACCTCGCGCGTCACCGAAAGCGCGGTGAGCATCACCATGGTCATCGAAAGCACCACCGCGAGCAGCCCCGGCACGGTGTTGTGGCTGGTGATCCCTTCGGGGTTGTAGCTGCGGTGGAGCACCAGATCGACCGGACTTTGCCCTTCGGCCCGCCCGGCCAGCGGCCCGATCAGATCGTGCCCCAATGCAGACGAGACTGCCCCGTCGATGGCGGAGAGCGCATTGCCGGTCGCCGCCGGATCGGTCGCGTCCGCCGTGACCAGCAGTTGCGGCCGCTGCCCCTTGACCAGATCGCGCCCGAAATCAGGCGGAATGGTCACGAGGAACTGCACCGAACCATTTTCCAGCAGCGCCTCCCCCGCCCCCGGCGCGGAGACGACGTCGGTCACCGTGAAATACGTCGTATTGCGCAAGGCCGCGTCGATCGAGCGCGCGAACACCGAGCTGTCATTGCGCTCGATCGCCATGGGCAGGGCGCGCGGATCGTTGTTGATGGCAAAGCCGAAGATCATCAGCTGCGCCAGCGGCATCGCCAGCATCATGCCGACGGTGCCCCGGTCGCGCAGCATCTGCCGCACTTCCTTGAAGATCATCGCGCCGATGCGCTGCAGCATCGAGCCCCGGTTCATGCCCGCACCCGCACCGAATTGTCCTCGGCCCCGCGCATCAGGTGGATGAACACGTCCTCCAGGCTCGGGCTCGCCTCGCGGAACTGCACCGCATCCGCCCAAGGCGCGACCGCGGCCTGAAGCGCGGCCATGTCCGGCCCGCAGACGTGGAGCGCGGTGCCGAAGGGCGCGGCCATCGCCACACCGGGCCGCGCCTCGATCTCTTTCGCCAGCCGGTCCGCCCCGATCCCCTCACCAAGCAAGGCCTTGAGGCCCGAACCCGCGATCACAGCGGCAATCGCCCCGCGCGCGAGCATCTGGCCATAGGCGATGTAGGCGATCTCGTGGCAGCGCTCGGCCTCGTCCATATAGTGGGTGGAGACGAGCACGGTCATCCCGCCCGCCGCCAGATCGTGGATTTGCTCCCAGAACTCGCGCCGCGCCTGCGGATCGACGCCCGCCGTCGGCTCATCCAGCAGCAGGATCTCGGGCTCGTGCAGCACGCAGGCCGCCAAGGCCAGCCGCTGCTTCCATCCGCCCGATAGCTTGCCCGCAAGCTGGTCGCTGCGCGTCGCCAGCCCCAGCCGCGCCAGCGCCTCGGCCACGCGCTCGGCCCGCCGGTCCACCCCATGCACCCGCGCGAAGAACTCTAGGTTCTCGGCAATCGTCAGATCGGAAAACAGCCCGAACTTCTGCGTCATATAACCCACGCGCGACTTGATCGCGCCGCGCTGGGTACTCAGGTCGCAGCCCAGCACGGTGCCCTCGCCCGCATCGGGGATGAGCAGCCCGCAGATCATCCGGAGCGTCGTCGTCTTGCCCGAACCGTTGGGCCCCAGAAACCCGCAGATCCGCCCGCGCGCCACGCTGAGATTCACTCGGTCCACTACCGTGCGCCCGCCAAACCGCTTGGTCAGCCCCCGCACGTCAATCACCAATTCCTCCTCGGCACGGGGAGGGGGACCATCCGCAGGATGGTGGAGGGGCACGCTCACTCCGCCACCACCGCAACCGGCAACCCCAGCGGCAAGGGCTGGTCCGCCGGCAGCGCCGCTTCCACCAGGAACACCAGCTTCGCCCGCGCATGCTCGCTATAGATCACCGGCGGGGTGAACTCGGCGCGCGGCGCGATATAACGGATCGTCGCGGCGCGCGCGGCCCCGCAGCCGTCGCACGTAAAGCGCACCGCCTGCCCGGGATGGAGCGCCGCGATCTTGTCCTGC
>CAIKKO010000346.1 GCA_903828025.1 uncultured Sphingomonadales bacterium | reverse complement strand
AGGCGCGCGCCGCCGCCTTGCTGTTGCTGATGAATTCAATGCCCGGCACCGCCGCCAGCGCGCGGTACATCACCTCATATTCCGGCTGGAACATGTGGCGGCGGATCACCGGGGGCAAGCCACGGATAACCAGTTGGACACGCGGCACATCGGCGATCACGGCGGCCAGCCCCGCGAACAGGCATGCGCCGTCCTGCCAGATGGAGACGACATCCGGTTGCGACTGGCGGAAATGCTGCACCAGCCGCCGCACACCGAAATTGACCTTCGGCGGAAGAAAATCGAGCAGCGCGAGCAGCGTTTTGTCCTCGATGCCAAGGTCGGTGACGCGCGCCTGCGGCATCACGTTGATTTCATGGAGATCGACTGCAGCGCTGCGCAAATCCTCAAGGAAGAAGTCGTGCTGACCATTGGGCTGATGAGAGCGCACCACCACCTCAACCGGGCGATCAATGGCAAACTTGCCGATCCTGCCCTCGGTGCGCCGCAGCTTTTCCAGCTCGGCCGCGGTGCGGGTCAATTGCCGTTCCGCGCCGCCGGGCCCCAGACTGCCGGTCACCAGCGAGATCCGGCCGATCCGGTCCTGCGGCAAGTCCCGTGTCACGCGGTTTTCAAAGGCGGCGATGGCGAGGCGCAGCGCCCGCAGCCGGGCATCTTCTTCTGCCGAGAGCGCTTCGCCATCGGCTGATTCGATCAAGGTCTTGAGCCGGGCCAGACGCCGATAGAGCTGCAGCGCGCGGCTGTCCTGCGGCAACGATTCTGCAACATCGTGCAGCACTTCATGCGCCCGGCGCAGGAGCCCGCGCACATGCAGGCGCTTGCTGTAGGCCACATGGATTTCGCGGTTGCCGCGATGGGCAGCCAGCAGGCGCTCGAAAACCTGATCGGACAGGTCCGGCGCACGCGCTTCAATCAGCGTTTCGGCCCATGCAATCTGGAAGGCAATATCCGAAGCAGGATCAAGGAAGCCGGGATCAAGCTGCTCGGCCGCCGCCTTGAAATCGCGCTCGGCAATGTGATGGAGCGCGCGTTCGAAACGCCGGGGCCCGTCGCTGGCAAAGTCCGCACTGCCGCCCGCTCCGGCGGCTTCTGTGGCCGCTGCAGGGGCCGCAGCCGCGATCGCAACGGACGGTTCCACCGGCACTTCAAGCGGCACGACTATCCCGCTGGTTTCAGCCAGCCTGAGCGTCGACGCCGCGGCGCGTTCCGCATCCAAAGACACGCCTTCGGGGACAGCTTCGATTCCTTTTACCCGGACGTAAGCCATGTTATCCCCCTAAAGCCTGCTGTCGCCCGGCAGTTTCACGCTGCCAGCGCGGTCCGAGTGCGATTTGCGCGTGCGGCCTGTCGCTGTGCGTAGATCTGGCACCGGTTGATGTTGTTTGCGGTGCTCTCATGCCCGGGCGATACGCGGTCAAGCGCGCGCCAGTAGTCCAATGCGGCCTCGAAATCCTGCATCTTCATCGATTCGAGCGCGGCCCGCCGCAAGGTCGATGCCTCATCTGGCATGATCCCGAGCATCAGCTTCAGGATCCGCATCGGCTCGCCGCCGGTATCCTCTTCTTCGTCCAGTTCGCGCAGGCGCGTGCGCAACACGCGGCGCAGCTTCAGGAGTTCGACCGAAATCCGCTCTTTGGCCGAGGTATGCTCGCTGATCAGGCCGCACAGAGCGATGGCTTCCTCATAGTCCCCCGTGGCGACAAGCGCACGCACCAGCCGTGGTCCGGTGCGCTCGGTCTTCTCGAAGAAACGCCCGCCCCGTTCGCGATAGCGCGCGGTGGCCGGATCGGCAGAGTGCCGCAGCTCCCCATAGAGCTGAAGACCCAGCGCGACTTCGCCGATGCTCGCCGCGACATGGGCCGTGAGCCCGCGCAAGTCGATGTTGTCGGGAAAGACCTCGCAGCCCTGCTGCGCAATCTCCAGCGCCTCTTTACCGCGACCCGCAGCGAGCAACGACCGGGCATAGGCCGCCGTGATCTCGTAGCGCCGATAGAGCATGCTGCCCGCGGCCTCGCCCATCGCGATCACCGCAAGGTGATCGCCTTGCGTCTGCGCCGCACGGATCTTGTCGCGCAAGTGCAGCACCACGCTGCGCTCGATGCGCCGCGCATCCTTGTTCTTCGGCAGCACGGTCTGACAGGCGGTGGCGAGCGCGAACGCATCGCCGATCCGGCCCTCCTCCAGCAGCGTTTCGCACTTGGCCGGCCACTTTTCCGCAAGAGCGCGGAAATTGCGCATCACATTGCTATCGGTTCCGGGCAGAGCGGCAGTCGCGACAATCACTTCGGCCGCAGCGGTCAGCATGTCCTGGCTGACCGCCTCTTCCACCAGACGCACGGCGCTGCGCATTTCGGCCCGCGCGACCACCATGATAGCGTCGTGGAACAGCGTCACGTCGCGGCGCACCACCGACCATTCGGCCAGCGCGCGTGCCAGCGGCACATTGGGGTTGGCGGAAAGCCGATCGCGGACTTCGCCCATCCAGTTCTGGAACTTGTCGGCCTCACCTGCCTCCAGATAGTGATCGAGCACGCCAGTGGCGAACCGGTGCTGCGCCTGATCCAGCCGGAAGGCGAGCTTGCCGTACCGCACCGCCTCATCGGAGCGGCCGAGCCGCTGGGCTGCGAGGCCCGCGATCTCGTAAACCTCGATCGTCTCGTACTCGTCCGCCAGCAGCCGATCAGCGATCTCGACAGCCCGACGCGCATCCCCGCTCTCGTACGCTGCGCGCATCAGCAGCATCAGCGCCGGGACAGTCATCTCAGGGCTGTCGGCAATCGGCCCGAGCGTGCGGACCACACCCGCGTAATCGCCGAGCCGATCATAGATCTGCCCCCCGAGCAGGCACAGCGAGGCATTGTCCGGATGCTCCATCAGCGCGGCAAAAAGCTGGCGCGTGCCTTCGAAGAAATCATCGAACTCAATCGCGGCAGCGATGCTTTCGGCCATCAGCGAGGGATTGGCCGCCTCGCCCGGTTCCGCGTCAAGCCCGGCCTCAACGATCCGCGGCAGCACATATTCACGGTGCACATGCGTGTACCAGCGATCAGCGAACAGGTTGGTGAAGTGCGTGGTATCGAGCCCTTCGCGCTCCATCGCACGGTCCTGCCCGAATTCGCGCATCATGGCGGTCGGATCGAAGCATTGCACGCCGAGCCGTTCGGACGCGAGCTTGACCCAGCGGATGACCTTGTCGCGCGAGGGGATGACCGCGCCATCGGGGCTCATGGCGTTGACGTGGGTAACGAACACCACCTTGCCCGCACCCAGCCGCTCGACGATCGTGCCCATGTCCTGCAAGATCTCGTCAAACCCCTGCATCCGCATGGAGATCGACCCCAGCAGCGCCCGATCGCTTTTGCTGTAAAGGTTGTAGACCGGATCCGCCTTGAGAAATGATGCCAATTCGGCGCGGCTTGCCCGATCCGTTCTCCCCGCGAGCGACCAGAAGCGCCGCGTGCGCGGAACCGAGGCAAAGAAATCGGCAAAATAGCGCGTGAGATAGTTCGACTGGACCGCCGTATCACCAACCCGGTAGCTTTTGGCCGAACTCACCTCGACAAAGTGGATATCGGAAGGGTGCCAGATGGCGCGCGTGAGTTCCTCTTGCTCCGCAGACCGGAACAGCAGCGGCAGCACCGCTTCGTCGAAGCTGCGTTCGCCGAACAGGAACGCCAGCTGCTGGACCGCCTCTTCGGTTGTGTGCACGAACCCGTAGACCCGTTCGGCGTTGACATGGATCGGATAACGCGCCGCGCCGCGCCGAAGCGGGGTGTTGATCCGGCAGGTTCCAATCGGTGTAACCGAGATCTTCCTCAATGGCCGATGTCCTAATGCGCAACGAACACGAATGCCTGGCCCCGACGAACCCGACTAGAGACTCCAGTAGCGGATGTCACTCCGCAAGTCGGTCGGTTGCAGCACAGACTTGACGTCGATCAGAATGCCGTCCTGTGCAACCATGCCTTCAATAGATGGCACGCCGAGTTCCGCATAGGCATCATGGGAAACCGCGTAGATCAACACGTCGAGCCCGGTGAACTCGTCCATTTCGGACAGGCTGATGCCGAACTCGCGCCCCGCCGCGCCCCGATCCGCCAGCGGATCATGGACCAACGGGCGAATGCCGAACTCGCACAGTTCGCGGTAGATATCCTCGACCTTAGAATTGCGGATGTCGGGCACGTTTTCCTTGAACGTGAGCCCGAGAATGCCAACCCGCACATCCTTGAGCGGATGGCCCGCAATGGCCAGAAGCTTGACCGCGCGCTGCGCGATATAGCTGCCCATGCCATCGTTGATGCGGCGGCCCGACAGGATCACTTCGGGGTGATAGCCCAGTTGTTCGGCCTTGGCCGTCAGATAATAGGGATCGACCCCGATGCAGTGGCCGCCGACCAGCCCGGGATAGAACTTGAGGAAGTTCCACTTGGT
>CAIKKO010000345.1 GCA_903828025.1 uncultured Sphingomonadales bacterium | reverse complement strand
TGGTCGGCAGCGGAGAGGGGGAATGAACCTCGGCAAACTTACGGCAGCGGCGGGCATCCTGCTGCCTGATGGCAGCGAGGCGCTGGCCGAAGCACAGGTCACCGGCTTTGCCATCGACCACCGCAAAGTCGCTCCCGGCACCGTGTTCGGCGCGTTTCCCGGCGCGCGTTTCAATGGTGAGGATTTCATCGCCGCTGCCGTCGCGGCGGGCGCGGTTGCCGTCGTCGCGCGAGGCGAGGCCACCGTTGAGGGCGCGGTCCATATCGCGGATGCCGCACCGCGCCGCACGTTCGCGCGTCTGGCCGCACCGTTCTATGCGCCGGTGCCGGAAACGCTGGTCGCGGTAACGGGCACCAACGGCAAGACCTCGTGCGTGGAGATGGCGCGCCAGTTGTGGCGCATGGCGGGTTTCAGCGCTGCCTCGATCGGCACGCTCGGCGTGACGACGGCGGACGAAAGCGTCTCCACCGGGCTGACCACGCCCGATATCGTCACGTTCCTCGCCAACCTCACGGGCCTCGCGCGTGAGGGGGTGAGCCATGTCGCGTATGAGGCATCCAGCCACGGGCTCGACCAGTTCCGCAACGAGGGTCCGCGCGTGTCCGCCGGGGCGTTCACCAACTTGAGCCGCGACCATCTCGATTATCACGGCACGATGGAGGCCTATTTCGCCGCCAAGATGCGCCTGTTCAGCGAAGTGGTGGCCGATGACGGTGCGGCGGTGATCTGGGCGGATGACGCATGGTCGGCTCAGGCGATTGCAGCGGCCAAGGCGCGCGGGCTGCGGCTCGTCACCGTGGGCGAGGCGGGCGAGACGGTGCAGCTCCTCTCGCGCACCCCCACCCAGCTGGGCCAGACGCTGGAGATCGCGTTCGAGGGCGCGCGCCGGAAATTCGATCTGCCGCTGATCGGAGCCTATCAGGCCGCCAATGCGCTGGTTTCGGCGGGGCTGGTCATTGCGACCGGGGGCGATCCGGCGGCCACGTTCGCCGCGCTGTCACGCATTCAACCGGTGCGCGGACGGCTTGAACGCGCGGCGCTGAACCGTGCGGGCGCGCCGGTCTATATCGACTATGCGCATACCCCCGATGCGATCACCGCCGCGATTGCCGCGCTGCGTCCGCATGTGGCTGGACGGCTCATCACCGTGATCGGTGCGGGCGGGGACCGCGACGCGGGCAAGCGCGCGCCGATGGGCGCGGCGGCCTGTGCAGGCGCGGACGTGGTCATCGTCACCGACGACAACCCGCGCGGTGAAGACGCGGGCTTGATCCGCGCGGCGGTGCTATCCGGCTGCGACGACCGCGCCCGCGAGATTGCCGACCGGCGCGAGGCGATCACCGCCGCGATTGCGCTCGCGGGAGCCGGTGATATCGTCCTTGTCGCGGGCAAGGGGCATGAACAAGGGCAGATCGTGGGGCGCGGCGATGCCATGCGCGTCCTGCCGTTCGATGATGTGCAAGTGGCGCGGGAGTGTACTCTATGAATGCCCATCCGGCCCTGCTGCATTGGCCGAAGGATACCAGCGACGATCAGGGCATCGCGCTGTGGACCGCTGCCGACATCGCCGCCGCGACCGGGGGCAAGGCCTCGGGCGATTTTGCCGTTGCGGGCTGCGCCACCGACAGCCGCGAGATTTTGCCCGGTGATCTGTTCATCGCGCTGCGCGGCGCGGAGACCGACGGGCACCGGTTTCTGGAAGGCGCGTTCGCGCGCGGCGCGGCGGCTGCGCTGGTCGACCAGCCGGTGCAGTGGCCGCATGTGCTTGTGGGCGATACCACCAAGGCGCTCGATGATCTGGGCCGCGCGGCCCGTGATCGGGTGGATGCGGCGGTGATCGGCGTCACTGGTTCGGCGGGCAAGACCGGGGTGAAGGAAGCGCTGTTTGCGGCGCTCGACCGGGGCAGCCGGGGCCGCGCGCACCGCTCGGTCAAGAGCTACAACAACCATGTCGGCGTGCCGCTCAGCCTTTCGCGCATGCCTTCGCGCACGCGGTTCGGCGTGTTCGAGATGGGCATGAACCACGCAGGCGAACTGTCCGCGCTGACCCGGCTGGTGCGCCCGCATGTCGCCATCATCACCACCATCGCCCCGGCGCATATCGGCCACTTCTCGGGCGAGGAAGCCATTGCCGACGCCAAGGCCGAGATCTTCGAAGGGCTCGAAGTGGGCGGCACCGCGATCATTCCGGCGGACAATCCGCATTACGCGCGGCTGCGCGCCGCGGCCGAACGCCATGCCGGCTCCGTCGTGAGCTTCGGACGCGGCGCGCATGCCGATGCGCGGCTGCTCGATGCGGTGCCATCGTTTGCGGGCGGCACACTGGTCACCGCCGCGTTCTCGGGCGATCTCGGGCAGCGCAAAATGTGCTACACCATCGCAATGCCCGGCGCGCACTGGGTTGATAACTCGCTCGCGATCATGGCGGCGGTCGCGGCGGTGGGCGGCGATCTTGGCGCGGCGGGCCTTGCCTTGTCCGAGATGGAAAGCCTTGCCGGGCGCGGCGCGCGCCATGCCATTGCAGCCTCGGGCGGCGACGGTTCGGGCAAGGCGCTGCTGATCGACGAAAGCTACAACGCCAACCCCGGCTCGATGCGGGTGACTATCGCGTCGCTGGGGGAAATTCCGGCCCGCCGCCGCATCGCGGTGCTCGGTGCGATGAAGGAACTGGGCGAGACGTCCGATGCCTATCACGCCGCGCTGGCCGAACCGCTGATCGCCGCCGGGGTCGAGCGGATCATCCTGGTCGGCCCGGAAATGGCCCCGCTGGCAAAGGCGCTGGGGAAAAGCGGAAACGGCGTCCTTGCGGGGCGAATCGAACTCGACCATGTCGAAAACGCTGCCGGTGCGGCGGAATGCCTTGCCGCGGACAACCCGCAGGGGGGCGACGCCATTCTGGTAAAGGGGTCGAATTCGGTTGGGCTGGGCGCTTTGGTGCGGGCCCTGACGGCCGGGCCTCCAACGACGAAGGCTAACGCAGCCAAGGAAAATTGAATGCTCTATCTGCTGGCGCACTGGCTGCATTTTGAAGGCTTTGCCAACCTGATCCGCTACCAGTCGTTCCGCGCCGGGGCCGCGCTGCTGACGGCGCTGACCATCGGGCTGATCATCGGCCCGCGTTTCATCAACATGCTGCGCGTGCGCCAGGGCAAGGGCCAGCCGATCCGCGCCGACGGGCCGCAAACGCACCTCGCCAAGCGCGGCACGCCGACGATGGGCGGGTTGATGATCGTGATCAGCCTCGCGATCTCG
This sequence comes from uncultured Sphingomonadales bacterium, assembly GCA_903828025.1. Taxonomy (GTDB): domain Bacteria; phylum Pseudomonadota; class Alphaproteobacteria; order Sphingomonadales; family Sphingomonadaceae; genus Novosphingobium. The sequence continues at coordinate 2,360 of CAIKKO010000345.1, read as the reverse complement.
TTGCTCTTGTGGATGGACCTTTCGAGCCGGTTCGTCTGGGCCTGCCTTCTGGTCACGCTGGGCTTCGGGCTGATCGGCTTTCTCGATGATTACGCCAAAGTCACCAAGTACGCGCATGTGGGCGTCTCGGCCCGGCTGCGGCTGGTCGGCGAATTCGTGATCGCAGGGGCCGCGCTTGCGCTCGTGGTCACCGATACAAATCTTTACCTGCCGGTGTTCAGCAACCTCTACGTTCCGATGGGCCCGGCCTATTACATCTTTGCGGCCTTCGTGATCGTGGGTGCGGGCAATGCGGTGAACCTGACCGACGGGCTCGACGGCCTCGCCACGATGCCGGTAATTATCGCGGCGGGTACGTTCGCGATCATCGCCTATCTCGCGGGCCGCGTCGACTATGCGCACTATCTTGGCATCCAGCATGTGCCGCGCGCGGGTGAACTCGCGATCTTCTGCGGTGCGGTGATGGGCTCGGGCCTCGCGTTCCTGTGGTTCAATGCGCCGCCCGCTGCGGTGTTCATGGGCGATACCGGCAGCCTAGCGCTGGGCGGCACGCTGGGCGTGATCGCGGTTTCGATCCACCACGAGATCGTGCTGGGCATTGTCGGCGGGCTGTTCGTGATGGAGGCGGTTTCGGTCATCGTGCAGGTGTTCGTCTACAAGCGCACCGGCAAGCGCGTGTTCCGCATGGCGCCGATCCACCACCATTTCGAACAGCTCGGCTGGAAGGAATCGACCGTGGTGATCCGCTTCTGGATCGTCTCGATCGTGCTTGCGCTGCTCGGCCTTGCCACGTTGAAGGTGCGGTAAGCGGCGGATGCCACAACGCATAATCCTCTCCTCCGCCTTTGCCGGTAAGCGCTATGCGGTCCTTGGCCTTGCCCGTTCCGGCATGGCCACGGTCGAAACGCTGCTGGCGAGCGGGGCGGAGGTGACGGCGTGGGACGGGCGCGAGGATGCGCGTGAGGCGCTTGCAGGCCGCGTTACCATCGCCGATCCGCTGGATATAGACCTCACCGGCTTTGACGGCGTGGTCGTCTCGCCCGGCGTGCCCTTGAACCGCCACCCCATCGCCGCGCATGCCCGCAGCTTTGGGGTTCCGATAATCGGCGACATCGAACTGTTTGCGCAGGCGCGCGCCAGTCTGCCGCCGCACAAAGTCGTCGCGATCACCGGCACCAACGGCAAGTCAACCACAACCACGCTGGTCCACCATATCTGCATGGCAGCGGGCCTGCCCACGGTGATGGGCGGGAACATCGGCCTGCCCGTGCTTGGCCAGCCGCCGCTGCCCGAGGGCGGCGTCTATGTGCTGGAGCTTTCGAGTTACCAGATCGACCTGACGTACAGCCTTGAGGCCGATGTCGCGGCGTTCATCAACCTCAGCCCTGATCACCTTGATCGCTACGATGGCTATGCGGGTTATGGCGCGTCCAAGGCGCGACTGTTTGCGATGCAGCGCGCCGACCAGTTCGCGGTGTTTGGCTGCGGCGATGCGGATACCTTGCGCATTGCCGCCGAAACCGCCGCGCAGCGCCCGGCCGGGAATGTCGAGGTCGTCGATCCGTCGGTGCTGGAAGGCCAGGCGCTGTGGCCCTCGCTGCAAGGCCCGCACAACCTGCAGAACGCCGCCATCGCGGTGGCCATCGCCAAGCGGCTGGGTATCGCCGAGGACGTGTGGCGCGCCGCGCTCGCCAGCTTCGTCGGGCTGCCGCACCGCATGGAGCGCGTCGCCGAGCACAAGGGCGTGCTGTTCATCAACGACAGCAAGGCGACCAACCCAGCTTCGACCGCCCCTGCGCTCGGGGCCTGGCCGCGCGTGCACTGGATCGTCGGCGGACTGCCCAAGAGCGACGATCTGGATGCCTGCGCGCCCTATTTCAGCCACGTCGTGCAGGCCTATACAATCGGCGAGGCGGGGCCCCGGTTTGCCGATCTGCTTGCGCCGCACATGCCCGTCCAGCGCAGCGAGATGCTGTGCGATGCGGTGCGGCAGGCGATGGACGCGGCGGTGCCGGGCGATGTGATCATGCTTTCGCCAGCCTGCGCCAGCTTCGACCAGTTCCGCGATTTCGAAGCGCGGGGCGATAGCTTCCGCCAGATCGTCGCGGCGCTGATTGCAGAAGGGGACGCCTGATGGCCTCGATCAGCCCGCCCCGGCAAGTAACGACGCAGGCGCAGGGTGGCGGTGTCAAAGTCGCGCTCCGCACCAACCGCTATCGCCGCACCCGGCGGAGCGAATTGCTGATCTGGTGGCGCGAGATCGACCGGGTGCTGCTCGGGCTCGTGCTCACGCTGGTCACGGTGGGCACGGTTGCGGTTGCGGCGGCCTCGCCCGCCAGTGCGCACCGGCTGTCCACGCC
>CAIKKO010000344.1 GCA_903828025.1 uncultured Sphingomonadales bacterium | reverse complement strand
GCCGACTGCGGCGCGTGTGGCGCATTGTGCGCAACGGCCTGCCCTCGGTCGGGCGCTATCGCCGCTACTTTGTCCTTCTGGCTCCCGCGATAGCTGCGGTCTGGATACTGACCGCGCTCTATCTCATTGCGATGCCGCGCACCTATACCAGCCAGTTCAGCCTGATCCTGCCGGGATCGGGGATCGGCAGCTCGATCAATGTCGAATCGATCGGGCAGGCGCAGGGCTCGAGCAATTCGGCCTTTTCCAGCCCCACGCTGAGCCCGACGGAGAACTACAAGCAGCTGCTGACCGCCGACGTGACCTTGCGCGCAGCCGCCCGCATTGCCCACGAGAACGAAGACCGGTTCCCCGCCCCGACGATCAAGCTGGTCGATCAGACCAACCTGATCTCGATCAGCATCACCGCGCACAGCGCCGAGGGCGCGCAGCGCCGCGCCAAGGCCTTGCAGCAGGCTTTTGTAGAGGAACTCGAAGCGCTGCGCGCGGACGAGGCGCAGAAGCGCGAGGAGACCGACCTGACCCATTTGCGCGAACTTTCCCAGAAGGTGAAGGCCGCGCAGGCCAAGCTGATCGAGTTTCAGGCCAGCCACCGCCTCGCCACGCTGGAGCAGTTCAACAGCCGCATCGCCTCGGTCGATACGCTCCGCGACAAGGAGCGCGATCTGCGCGTGCAAATGCGCATTCAGGGCGGCACGGCCGGGCGGCTTTCGGGCACGCTGGGGGCCAGCCCGGTCAGCGCCAACGTGATCATGCGCCTGAAGGGCGATCCGGTGTTCGCCGAACTCGCCGGGCGCTATGCCACCGCCAATGCGGACGCCGAACTCAAGGCCGCGACGCTCGGGCCCCGGCACAGCGCCATGGCGCAGGCCAATGCCGAGCGCGCCGAACTGCGCGCCGCGCTGGTCCATCGCGGGCAGGAACTGACCGGCCTTCCGGAGCAAGTGCTGCTGCGCCAGACCGACTTGCAGCTGGGCGATGGCCGATCAAACCTGATGCAGGCGATGAACGTCAACGATGCGCAGGCAGCCGGCACGCGCAGCGCGCTGCAAGAGCTTCACGGCGATCTCACGCGCGCACGTGCGGATGCGCCGCAGTGGATTCTGCTCGCCCAGCAGCTGGCCGATCTGCAGCGCGACCAGCGCGTGACCGAGGCTGTGTTCTCGTCCGCGCTCGCGCGGCTCGATACCAACAAGCAGGATCCCTTCGCCTCCTATCCGCTCGTCCAGGTGCTCGCCCCGCCATCCTTGCCGAGAGGTCCGTCAAGCCCTTCGGTCATGATCGGACTGGCGGGCGCATTCGCCGCCACCCTCCTCATCCTGCTGGCATTTGGCCTGCTGTGGCTGCGGCAGCCGCTTCTGCGACGTATGCTCGGGAACGCCTGATGGCGGCAGGGGCTACCGGCGCGGCCGGCAGGAAAGCCTGCAGCCGATATGTTGCAAAATGCAAATATCTTCGCATTTTGCAACAACGCCAGTTGCAAAATGCGGAACTGCGCAGCCCTAAAACCGCAAATCGCCAAGGGGGCGGGGCGAAGTGGACTGTGGCACGTCCTTTGCTTAACCAAGTCGGATACGGCATTGTGTCGTCCGCTGCGGGAAATGTGGGATGAAGGGCGTCATATTCGCGGAAATGGTCCGCTGGATCGAACAGGCGTTCTCGCCCGCCGTGGCCGACGCGGTGATTACCCGCTCCAGGATTCCCGGTGACGGGGTCTATACCACAGTCGGCAATTACCCGCACGAGGAAGCGCTCGCGATGATGGGAGCGCTGGCCGATCTGTCGGGCGAGGCTGTCTCATCGCTGGCAGACAGCTACGGTTACTGGCTCGCCAGCCGGTTCATGGAGCTCTACCCCGAAATGTTCGAGGGCTATACCGACGCCGTCACGTTCTTGCGCGATGTCGACGGGCAGCACCACCGCGAAGTCACCAAGCTCTATCCCGATGCGCGCACTCCCAGCATCGTGGTGATCATCGACGGTGAGGAGCTCACGGTCAGCTACGGATCGCACCGGCCGTTTGCCGATGTCGCCTATGGTCTGGTGCGGGGCTATATCGACTACTACGGCGACGGTCTGGAAGTGATCCGCGACCCCGGCGCACCCGGCCCGCATGCCGCGCGCTTTCTCGTGCGCGTTCCTTCGCGCCCGACATCACCCTTGCCGGCTGACTGAACCCGCCGATGCCCGGAACCCCTCTCGCCCGGCACATGGTGCCCCGCCCGCTGGCGGCGGATATCGAGCCTGGTGACAGCACCGCGAAAATCGCGCTGCTCGAACGGCGGCTGGCGCGTGCAGAGGCGGCCCGGGCGGCAGCCGAGCATCTGCTCGAACAGAAAAGCCGCGTTCTTGCCAAGGCCAACACCGAGCTGGAGGCCCGCAAGCAGAGCCTGAGCACCAGCCTAGAGCGCCGCAACCGCCAGTTGCTCGATGCCCAGCGCGTCGCCGGTTTCGGCACGATGCTGTGGGACATCCGCAGCCAGCAGCTCGAACTTTCGCCCCAAGCGCAAGTGATGATCGGGCTGGAACCGGGGTCCGCGGTCCGGACCTATCGCTCGCTCGTGCGCTGCCTGCTGCGCGAAGACCGCGGGCGCATGCTGCGCTGGATGCACCGCGAATTGCTGGTCGGCCTGCAGACCGACCGCTGCAATCGCTGCAGCGAACGCGCTGATCCGGACACGCCCGCTACTTGCGCCGAGGCCTGCCGCGAATACCGTATCGAAGTGCGCTGCCCCAATGGCGATGACGGCGTGCGCTCGCTTTGCGTGATGGCGCAGATCCAGATCGACAGCCACTGCCGCCCGGCGATGATCTTCGTGACCGTGCAGGACATCACCCGTCAGGTCCGCGCGGACAACGAAGCCGCCGCCTTGCGCAGCCGGGAACTCCAGCGCCGGAAGGATCTCGAACAGCTCAACAAGGACCTGCTGGTCGCGCGCGAGCACGCTGATCTCGCCAACGAGGCCAAATCGCGTTTTCTGGCGATGATGAGCCACGACATCCGCACCCCGCTCAACGGCGTGATCGGTATGCTCAGCCTGTTCGACGAAAGCACGCTGACAGCGGAACAGAAGCGCACGCTGGCGCTGGTCCGGTCCAGCGGCGACCAGTTGCGCGTCCTGCTCAACGATATCATCGACCTCGCCCGCGCCGAAGCCGGCAAGCTGACACTCAATCCGGGACCGACCAACCTGATCGACGTGCTCACCGAAGAGGCGGATTTCTGGCGGCACCTCGCGGAAGAAAAGCAGCTTTCGCTCGACATGGTGCTCGCGCCCGACATGGCGACCTGGATCGAGGCCGACAGCGTGCGTCTGCGCCAGTTGATCGACAACATGCTGAGCAATGCGATCAAATACACCTGCGAAGGCGGCGTGATGCTGAAATCGCGGGTGATGCCGGACCAGCGGCTGCGCATCGAAGTAATCGACACAGGCATCGGCATTCCCGCGCATCGCCGCGCCGAACTGTTCAGCGATTTCAGCCAGCTCAATCTGCTCGGCAGCGAGCCCGGCGGTGCCGGTCTGGGTCTGGCGATCTGCCAGCGCATCATCGAGGTTATGGGCGGCACGCTCGGCGTTGACGACGCCGGACGCGGCAACTGCTTCTGGTTCGAGATTCCGGTTGTCCGAATACCCGTGCCCAAACGGGTCGCAAACCCGGTCGTCCGGTCCTTCAAGGGACCGGGCGGCCGGGCATTGCGCGTGCTGGTGACAGAGGATCTGGCGACCAACCGCATCGTGGTGCAAGGATGCCTGCACAAGCTGGGCTGCGAGGTCAGCGTTGTCGAAGACGGGCAGCAGGCGCTCGCGGCCGTGGATGCGGACGATGCTTTCGATCTGGTGCTGATGGACATGGCCATGCCCGTTATGGACGGCCCCGAAGCCACGCGCCGCATCCGCGCCTTGCAAGGCCCGCACCGCAACCTGCCGATCATCGCGCTCACCGCGTTCACGCGGCCCGAGGAACTCGCGCCCATGATGGCGGCCGGTGCCAACGACAGCGTTGCCAAGCCTATCGTGCTCGAGGAACTCTACCGGGTGATGGCCAAAGTCCTGGCCATTCCCGCCGAGAGCGCGCCCGCGCCGTGAGGCTGCTTCCGTTCACGTCATGGCGGCCCCGCCGCGCCAAGCAAGGCCTTATCCCGATGGATTTGATCGACCCCGAACTGACGCTGAGCCAGTTCGAAGCGCTTCCCGCCTCGGTCGTCGCACCCTTGTGCGAGGCGACCGAGACCGATTTGCGGGAGCGGGGTTTGCGCATGCTGGAGGCTGTGACGGCTGGCGACGCTGAAGGCGTTCGCCGCGCGCGCCACTCGCTCAAGGGCCTTTGCGGCAATTTCGGTGCGACAGCGATCATGCTGCGTGCCGATGGCGATCTGGCGGATGCCAAGGCACAGCGCGATTTTCGCGCGTGCATCGAAGCGACGATCGCCGCCGTTCAGGCGATCGCCGCTCCGCTCATCCCACCTCAATAAGCGCCGCGCGCGGTTACAATCGCCGGGATGGTGCGCAGGATCAGCATCAGATCGGTGAGCAGCGAACGGGTGCGCAAGTACGCCACATCGAGTTCGACCTGCTGCTCGAACGGAATGTCGGCGCGGCCGCTCACTTGCCAGGTGCACGTGAGGCCCGGCTTGCCCGCCAAGCGTTCGCGCACTTCGCGGCGATAGCCAACCACTTCGCGCGGGAGCGCAGGGCGCGGCCCCACGACCGACATGTCGCCCGCAAAGATGTTGATCAGCTGCGGCAGTTCATCAAGCGACAACCGGCGCAGGATCGCGCCCACCCGGGTGACGCGGGGATCGCGCTTCATCTTGAAGCAGGTGCCGTCGCGCTCTGATCGTGCGCGGATCGCTGCCAGCCGAGCCTCCGCATCAATGACCATCGAGCGGAACTTCCACATCCGGAACGGTCGGCCATTGGCGCCGATCCGCGTCTGACGAAAAAACACCGGCCCGCCATCCTCGAGGCGGATCGCCGCGCCCAGCAACAGGAACAGCGGCGACAGCAGCAGCAGCGCCATGCCCGCAGAAATCCGATCGACCGCATGCTTGAAGGCAAGCGACGCGCGGCCGGACAGGTCGCGGGCCTGCCACGCATGGCCCATCGCAGCCGCAAGGAAGCGCGGATTGCCGAGCACATAGCGCGTGAACAGGCGGCGCGGCTCTTGCGCGAGCCGCCACATCCATTCGCACCCCATCCGCCGGATGGCGGAAGGCGCGCGCGGGATCGCCCCCGAGTAGTAATCAAACAGCCCGCCAACGCCCATCACCACGCGCGCCATCAGCCGGTCGCGGACGCGGTCGATCCAGATCTCCTGCGTCGGCACACCAAGACCGACAAGAACGATAGCTGCGCCCGAAGCGTTGATGTCTGCCACTACGCGGTCATCATCCCCCGCGTTCCAGTAGCCATCGCGCACCCCGGCAATGCGCAGCGCAGGATAGCGATCAACCATCGCCTGCGCGGCAGCAGCGGCGATGCCGGGCTTGCCGCCAAGCAGAAAGATCGACCGGCCGGCTTCAGCAGCACAGCGGCACAGTTCGGGAAAGAGATCGGTGCCGTTGAGATTTTCGCCAAGCGTGACACCGGCCAGCCGCGCGGCGATGGCAAGACCGCTGCCATCGGGGAGCAGAAAATCGGCCCGGTCTAGTGCCTCGCGATAGGCCGGGTTGGACTGCACCACGTTGACGCAATGCGCGTTGATGAACTGCACCGTCACGCATTCGTTGGCCCGGGCCATGGCCGCCAATTCCGCAGCGACATGCGCCCGGGTCGAAACCACGAGATCGAGGCCAAACAGGCGCGAGCGCCGGGCCAGACGGAGCGGGTTGCGGAACGGGCTGCTGCGCGTGACCGCCGGGTAGGGCGCTTCCAGAGACGGGAAGTGAGTGTCGACTTCGAAACGTTTGAGCATGGGGCTTATCCTGCAAGGTGATGTCGGGCCCGTCGCAAGTATTGCGCCAAATTGATTATATTATGGAATTCAGAGAGTTGGATGATCCAGCCGATCCGTACAGCCGATTTCCTTTCCGATCTGCAATACCTCCGCGCACGCATTTCGCAAAGGAGGTCGCAAAAGGCGAAGGGTTCCCATTATGCGATTATTTTACTTGCGATTCACGCAGACGCACAAAAGCGCGCGCCCAGCCGCCATCAGGCTGGGCACGCGTCCATTGTACGATCGGCACCAATGCGATCAGATCGAATTGATATCATATTTGGTACTTTTCAGGATGTCTTAGGCGGCCAGCGGCTTTGCCTCCATGCGATCGGCGACATAGCGGATCAGGCCGGGCTCACCAGCGGGCACATCGGCGAGGCAATTCTGTCTGGAATGCACTGGGTCCAGCGCATGGGGAAACAACACCACATCAAGAACAGTGCTTGCCGCAAGCACCTGCTCGTCAGGCTCCTCGCCGTTCAGCAGCAGCGCCAGCGCCCCGGCAAGGTCCACGCCGATGTGACGCCCCAGATGATGAACCGGCACTGGCCGCGGATTGCATTCGATCAGCAAGGGATCGCGTCCGTCCGCCGGGATCATGAAATCAAACGACAAAAAGCCATTGGATTCCATCGCTTTGACCATCTTGGCCGCAACGCCCTCCAGATAGGCATCGTGCTGCAGCTTCACGACCTTGCTGGGTCCGTTGCTGCACAGCGGCTCCAGTTTCACCCCGGTAAAGCCGCCGACTAGCCTGCCGCGCCAAGCCAGTGCGCAGTACATCGCGCATTGCCCCTCGATCCCGCTCTGCACGTCGATCTGTGTGTCGGTCGGAAACCAATCGCGGCCGAGCGCCTTGCGAACAAGCGCGCGCACTGGCGAGCGGCGCGGACGTGCCGCTGTGAACGCCGCGCGCAATGCAGCGGCATCGTCGCACTGCGCCACGCCTTCTCCGGCCCAACTGAACGACTGCTTGAGATAGACCGGAAACCCCAGACTCTCGCCCGCCCGGACGGCATCCTCGGCAGAGCGGACAGTGCGGCCAGGCGGCACAGCTATGCCAAGCCCGCGCGCGAGGTTCATCGTGTCGGACTTGAGCAGGCTGGCCGCGAACTTGGCGGGATTGCCCAGCGAAGCCGCAATGATCGCGCGAACCTTGGGCCCGATCACCGTACGGCAGTGCCCTTCGGCGAAGGCTTGCAGGAGAATGACAGCCTGCTCGTCCCCCGGAATGATGAGCTTGACGGGCGACTGCTGGATGGCCCCGGCAAGCGCCTGCGCGATGGCGCGGATGTTGCGCGAAGCGGGGAGCCGATGCAGCGTGCTGAGAAAGGCACTTTGCGCGAGCAGATTGTCGGCCGGGCAAAGCGCGGCAACCTTGAGCCCTGCCTCGTCAAACATCTTGGGCAGGCGGGCCGGACCAAAGCGGCCATCTTCGATAGCAAAAATAAGAATGTCCATGCGGGCACCTCGTTAAAGGGAGCATGCAGATGACTCGCAGCCGCCTAAGCAGAGGTCATGCCAAACACCTTTTAGACTTTTTATCAGACAGATAGATTCAAAGGCGGCACCAGAAACTTGCAAATTGGCACGGCAGCCGATCGCCCAGACGCAATTTGCAACGCACTTCGGCACGGGTCGCCGCACAATGCAAATCGGATCTGGCGTCCCGCGCGGCCCCCGTGCCCGACAGCCCGGAAATGCGCGCTTCCATGCGGCTGGCACGCTCTTTGAATATGGGTTGGCAGTTCCCAGACGGAGTGCCTCCCTTGCTGTCCAGCCTGATCCGCCAAGCCGAGCAACGCATCGGCCCCCACCTCGCGCAGCTGGCGCGCGGGCTGTGCAGCTATGGCAGCGCCGAACTCGCCGCACGGGCCGTGCGGCTGCTGACCACGGTCGTCATCGCCCGCCGCCTCGCTCCCGATATCGTCGGCG
>CAIKKO010000343.1 GCA_903828025.1 uncultured Sphingomonadales bacterium | reverse complement strand
GCAGTGGTATTCCATGCTCGTGGTGCCGAAGCACCATATCACGTCGTTGTTGAGCTGCGGCACATAGAGCTGTGTTTCGCGGTCTTGGCCGTCGCAGTCGCACTTTTGGCAATAGGCCTTGCCGCAGCAATCGCGGTAGGCGATCAGATAGGCGCGGCCATCGTCGGGATTGATGCAGGTGCCGACCCACGAGACCGGTGAGTGCTCTGCGCCCGGGGGGCACTTGTTGAGCGTGCCACCGCAGCAGCTGCACAGCGAACCGTCGATCGCGCAATAGCGCCAGTAAGTGCACTTGGTATCGTCTGTGCTCTGCGCGTTGCGGGCGAAGATCGTCTTGGCCTCGGGCGAGCGGTCGGGCTTGGCGGCATTGGCGCGGCTCACCGGCAGGACCGGGAACACCGGTGCGGCGACCAGCGCCAGACCGAGCCGGGCCAGAATGCCCCGGCGCGAGGTGCCACCGGCAAATCGGCGGAGCATCTTTTCGCCTATGGCGTCAGGATTGAAGGTCTTCATGAGCTTGTCCCCTGTAGGTCGCGATATCAGAGTTGGCGTGAACGTGTTGGTTGGAAGCGGTGATCGGTGCCGAAGTCAGGCGACCACGGCCTTGAGTTTGCCGATGTAGTCCTGAACCGAGCCGATCCCCATTTCGTGGGCAATGACCAGGCTTTCGAGGTGTTCGCGGCTGTTGACGAGGCCCTTGGACAGGATTGTCCCGTGTTCGTCCATCAGCACCGCATAAGGCAGCTTGGCCACTTCGTACGCCTGTCCGACATCGGGGCCATTGATGAACTGGTAGCCCGCAAGGCCCTGCGCCGCGATCATCTCGCGCTGCACGGCCACATCGTCATCGCCGATGAAGATGAGCTGCACGCGTTCATCGCGGGCGAACGACTTGGCCATCGGGATCAGCGCCTTGCACAGCGGGCAGGAGGCCGAAACGAACATCAGGAGGCGCAGCGGCGTGCCGTGCTGGTGCCCGCCGACAGTGGTCTTGACCCCGTCGAGCGTGGTCACCGGGATCGCGGTGGCGCTGCTGCCCACGGCGGGACCGGCCGCCGTGGTGAGCGCGCCAGCCGGGGCCACCCGCATGTGCAGCACGCCAACCTGACGCGCGAGCGCCAGCACCGCCACGCCCAGCAGCAGGATCACGATCCAGGATAGTACCGTGGAGATGAGCAGGGAAAGGACCATCAATTACCTCCGCGGGGCCGCCAGCGGCGATGCCGCGAGCGCTCCGATGGCGTTGAAAAGCTGAAAAATCACAAAGACCGCGAGCCCGCCTGCCAACGCAATTGCGAGATCGGCGAACGATGCTGCCGGGCCGGGGACAAGCCGCGGCAGGAGCAGCGCGGCCAGCGCCACATTGCGTCCGACAAGCAGCCAGCTCAGCGGCTGGCGCAGCTGCGAGCGCCCGCAGCCGCAATCAATCTGGCTGCGGCCCCGGCCGATATTGATCGCCATGGCCGCCGCAAACACCAGCAGAAGGCTGATCGCACCGCCAGCCGCGAGCCAGTGAGCGCCCAGCAGCAGCGCGCTGCCGAGCAGGAGTTCGGCTGGCGGCAACAGCATTGCCACCGGAGCGATCATCGACGCCGGGAGGAGCCGGTAATTGGCGACCACGCCAGTCAGCAATTCCCGGTGGCGCAGCTTGGCAAAGCCCGCCTGAAGAAACACCAGCCCGACCGCCATCGAACCTGCAAGGCCAAGCACGCCAAGACCTGCCCCGCCAAATTGCGCAACAGAAATGGCCTCGCCCGCAAGCATGCCAAAGGTCATGAGGGCTCGACCGTCCGCAGCACGCCGCCCGCCGATTTCTCAAGCTTGAACTTTTCCGCCCCGGTCTTGGCATCAAGGATCAGCAGCGCACCGTTACCGCCGGAATCGCCTTCGTTTGAAAGGATCAGCTTGGGATTGGCTTCCTGCGTCACGGCGATCTGCCTGGCCGGAGTCTCAAGCGCGATGCGCTTGACGACCTTCTTGGCCGCCACATCAAGCTCCCAGACCTCGGTACCGCCATCCTTGTGGGTCCAGTATTCGCCCGCGTGCATCAGCACATAAGCGTGACCGGAGGCGATGTGCAGCGCCATGGATTGCTGGCCGCCCGGATACCAGTGCACGTCGAGCGGCTTGGTATCGCCCGGCGCGATGCCGGCGGCTGCCTGAATCGAAAACGGCGCGGCAATGGTAGGGGTGGCACCGAGCGCGGCGGTATAGACCAGACCGGTGTAGCTCAGGAACACGGCCTGCTTCTTCACCCGGTCGTAGCCGAAGTTGTCGAAGATCGGATCGTTGGTGGCCGAGAAGAACGGCGCGGAGCGCGTGATCACCGGCTTGGCCCCGGCGGTGGCGACCGTCGCCAGCGAACCATCCGAGCACAGCGCCGAGAAGCCCAGTCCGGCAATCGGCATCATGCTCGCGCAGCCGGGCAGTTCGATCTTCTTGACGAACTTGCCCTTGGCGAGGTCCACAACATTGACCGACGAGGCCGGATCGAGATTGTAGACATAGGCGGTGGCACCGTTGTCGTTCAGCACGAAGTTGTACTTGCGGCTTCCGATCAGGATGCGCCCGACAAAGGGAATCTCGGTCTTCAGCTTGAGCGTGGCGGCATCATAGACCGTGATCATGTCCTGCCGGGTGCCGCGCCAGCCCTTGGTCCAGATCGTCTCGGCCACGTAGTAGGCCTTGCCCGCAGGGTCGATCGCCATGTCGGACAGCACCGAGGATTCGACCAGACCCAGCATCTTGCCGGTGTCGGTATCGTAAATCGCGTTGCCGGGGGTCGAGAAGCCGCGTTCGACGAACACCCAGCTGGCCTTGGGCGCGGGCAGAGTGATCGGCGCGCCCTCTTCGTCGGGCGGGAGCGGATCGGACGCATGGGCAGCCGAGGCGGCACCGAGCAGCGCAAGGCCGATGGCGGTGGTGGCCGTAAGCCTGCCCATGGCGGAGAGCCCCATGGCTGAGAGCGACAACTTGCCCGGAAACTTCATCTTGCCTGGCCCCTTTGCTTGTCTCGCCTGCTGCCGAGGTGCGCCAAATGACACGCAAATCCCGGCAACTCTGGCTGTCATACGGGAAAGATTTGACGATCGTCCAGTTTTAGTCAAGCGCTTTGTAACGATTTTGGCGGCGAAAACGGCGCGCGCGAACAGGCGGACTGTGGCACGGCCTCAAGGCTTTGTTTTTGCGCGGATATAATAGCCGCTGGAGCATGGCGGGGGTGTCGTCCGATGGGCATCCGGTTACTCCCGTGCGCGCCGCTAAGCTTGCCGCGCAATCTGTTCTGGCGTGATCGTGCGCGCAAGGTCGACCAGCGCCTTGGCGGCAATCGCGGTGAACAGTGGCATCTTGGCTGACCAGGGCTTCTCGAAGCCCAGAAACGGGGTCGATCCTTCCATCGACGCGCTGATGTAGAGTGCGACGGTATGGACTTCGTCCGGCGACAGCGCGGGATTGAGCGCGGCGACCGCATCGCCGATGAAATCATGCACGCGCTGGTAGAACACGCGCACCCGGTCCGCCACGAACGCGTTGGTGTTGGCGAGCGCCCACAGCTCGGTAAACAGCCGCGTGGTGCGCTTCCCGGCGATATCGTCGAGGCAGATCACTATGATCAGGCGCAGCTGTTCCTCAGGGCTGATGTCCGGCTGACGCACCTCGCTCTCGAGCAGCTTGTCATAGCTGTCGAGCAACTCGTCGAGCATGATCTTGATCAGCATTTCCTTGCGCGGGAAATGATAGCTGACGTTGCCGACTTTCATGCCGCTGACCGTGGCGATGCGGCGGATGGTGAAGGCGCTGGCCCCTTCCTCGATCAACACGGTATGCGCCGCCTTGATGATGGCATCGACGGTTTCGGTGCCGCGCGCATACGTCCCCGGGCGAAGGCCCGGAGCCATCGGCTCGCCGGGCTGTGCCCCTTGGAGACTGTCCGCACCGCTCTTCATGGGCCGGGCGTAGCACGCGGCCTTGAGCCTCGCCAGCTCCGGGTGGGCGGCGGTTTCGCCAAAACGCGCTTGACGAATTCTTGAAGTTTGTACAAAATCTTACCGCAGATATTAAATTTCTGAAAATCAATAAAAAACTGTTCGATCGACCGGGCTCGGCAGGCCGCTGTTGCCGCACAGCCGGGTCGGATCGGGCCAGTTTCGCTCTGACCCCGGGGCTCATGCGCATGCTCCCAGAAAGGACCACGATGGCGATCTCGCTGACTGTCAACCGCAAGCCTCGCACTGTCGATGTCGAGGCGGACAAGCCCCTGCTGTGGGTGCTGCGTGAGGATCTGGGCATGCCCGGCACCAAGTTCGGCTGCGGCGCGGGGCTCTGCGGGGCCTGCACCGTGATCCTGAATGGCGAGGCGGTGCGTTCTTGCCAGACCCCGCTGGCCGATGCGGCAGGCAAGGATATCGTGACGATCGAGGGCGTCGCGGCGCTGCCGGTGGGCGCGAAAGTGGTCGAGGCGTGGACCGCGCTCGATGTGCCGCAATGCGGCTATTGTCAGGCTGGCCAGATCATGTCGGCCACCGCGCTGCTGACGGCCACGCCCAAGCCGACCGCCGATGAAGTGACGGCGGGCATGGCGGGCAACGCCTGCCGCTGCGCGACCTATATCCGCATCCAGAAGGCCATTGCGCAGGCCAGCCACGCTATCGCCGGAGCTGCAGCATGAACGCGCCCGTCAACGGACCCGTCAACGGAATTGCCGTCAACCGCCGCTCGTTTCTGGTCGCTTCGCTTGCCGGCGGGGCCGCCTTGACATTCGAAGCCAAGCTCGCCTTTGCCGCGACCGGAACCGCGCAGCCCGCCATGCTGGGCGCGTTCATCACCATTGCCGCTGACAACACGGTGACCATTCTCGCCAAGAATCCCGAGATCGGGCAAGGCGTGAAAACCATGCTGCCGATGCTGATCGCCGAGGAGCTCGACGTGGCGTGGAGCCAGGTGAAAATCCAGCAGGCGGATGACAACGGCGCGCTCTATGGCCCGCAGTTTGCCGGTGGCAGCATGACCACGCCGCTCAATTGGTTGCCAGCGCGGCAAGCCGGGGCAGGCGCGCGCGCAATGCTCGTTGCCGCCGCCGCGCAGCAGTGGGGCGTTGCCGCCGAGAGCCTCACGACCGAGGCGGGCATGGTCAAGCACGCCGCCAGTGGCCGCGCGATCACCTATGCCGCGCTGGCCCCGGTGGCGGCCAAAGTCGCCGCGCCCGATCTGGACAAGGTCGCGCTCAAGTCGCCCAAGGATTTCAGGATCGTCGGCAAGCCGATGAAGGGCGTCGATACCGCCGCAATCGTGCGCGGGGAGCCGCTGTTCGGCATCGATGCGCATCCGGCGGGCATGCTCTATGCCGCGATGGTCAAGTGCCCGGTGATCAGCGGCACGCTCAAGAGCTTTGACGATGCCGCCGTGCGCAAGGAGCGCGGCGTGCTGGCCGTCGTGCCGATCACCGACGGGGAAGTCCCGGCGGGCAAGCACAATGCCGTCGCCATCGTGGGGGATAGCTGGTGGCGCGTGCACAAGGCGCGCGAAAAGCTGGCCGTGCAGTGGGACACCGCCGCCTTCGAAGGGTTCTCGACCGAGGGCTATGCCAAGCAGGCCAAGGCGCTGCTCGGCGCGGCCCCCACCGCCGATCTGTTCAAGGCGGGCAATGCCGATGCCGCGCTGGCCAAGGCGGCCAAAGTGGTCACGGCGGACTATGACTATCCGTTCCTCGCCCACGCCACGCTCGAGCCGCAGAACTGCACCGCGCTGTGGCACGAGGACGGCACGCTGGAATTCTGGGCTCCGACGCAGGATCCGGGCACCGCGCGCGGCGATATCGCGCGGATCATGGGCATCAAGCCCGAAGCCATGACGATCCACATGACCCGCATCGGCGGCGGTTTCGGCCGGCGGTTGATGGGCGATTTCATGATCATGACGGGGCAGATCGCCAAGGCTGTGCCCGGCCGCCCGGTCAAGCTGCTGTTCGACCGCACCGACGATCTTCGCAACGATTACTACCGCCCCGCCGGGTGGCACCGCATGACCGCCGGGCTCGATGCCAAGGGCGCGATCGTGGCGTTCAAGGACCATTTCGTGACTTTCGGCGCGGACGGCAAGCCGCTGCGCGCGGCGGAAATGCGCGCGACCGAATTCCCCGGACCGGTCATTCCCGATGCGCATTTCGGGATGTCGTTCATCCCCACCAATCTCACCACGGGCTGGCTGCGCGCGCCGACCTCGAACGCGGTGTCGTTCGTGTTTCAGGGCTTCCTTGATGAGGTGGCCGAGGCCGCCGGGCTCGATCTGCCCGAACTGATGCGCCGGACATTGGGTGAGCCGCGCAAGTTTTCGCCGGAGCCGGATGATACCCCGTTCGATACCGGACGCGCGCGCGGCGTGATTGATGCGGTGTGCAAGTTTGCGGGCTGGACGGGCAAGCCCTCAGGCACGCCGGGCAAGGGCAGGGGCTTCGGCTTTTACTTCAGCCACCGGGGCTTTTTCGCCGAAGTGGTGGACCTGACGGTCACGGATGGCGTCATCAAGATCGACAAGGTCTGGGTCGCAGGCGATATCGGCAGCCAGGTGATCAATCCGCTCAATGCCGAGCACCAGATGCAGGGTGCGGTGATCGACGGCATCGCGCAGGCGCTGGTGTGGCAGCCGATCGAACAAAAGGCCGGGGCGATCACGGCGGAAAACTTCGGCGAATTCCCGCTGATCCGCATCGACAGCACACCGGCCGAGGTTGCGATCACCTGGGTCGTGACCGACAACCCGCCGACCGGACTGGGCGAGCCGACCCTGCCGCCGGTAATTCCGGCCATCGGCAACGCGATCCGGGCGGCGACCGGCAAACGACTGCGCAGCCTGCCGCTCTCGCTGGCGTAGCCTCGCCGCTCACGTGCAAAATCGAGAACCCCTTCCGCAGCGCGGGAGGGGTGTTGTTGTGCGCAGGCCTTGCGGACGCGTGCGGCAGTCAAAAAAATGCCCCCTGCGGCCAAGGCTGCAGGGGGCAAAGTCTAAAGGGATACAAACGAAGATCCTCTCACCAGGATCAGTACTTGTATCCTACCCGCAGCCCGAAGAACTGCGGCCGGATGGTGAACGCACGGGTCGAGCCCGAGCAGAACGTGATGGAGCAGAAGGTGTTGCGCGTCAGCTGGCCGCGCCGGTCGAAGGCATTCTCGATGAACATGTCGAGCGACCAGTGGTCCTTCGCAATGCCGCCCGAGAAATCGAAGCTGACAAAGCCGGGGGTATCGCCCAGCAAGGCATCGTTATCGACGCTGAGATCCTGTGTCGCGCCGGTCTGGTAGAGTGCAGCGCCCTGGAAATAGCCTTTGTACTCGCCGAAGTTGGTATCGTAGCGGATCGAGGTGGTGCCCTTGAACTTGGGCTGGCGCGGCAGGCGCGTGCCATCGGCGGCGGCGACTTCGGGGACCGGGGGACTGGAGCCATCGATAGACTTGCCCACTGTGCAAGTGGTCAGCTGCACGATGGCCTTTGCAATCGGGTCCGCGTTGAAGGCGCAGAAGTTGCCTTTCAGCTTGGCATCGTTGTAGGCGCCTGAGGTCGAGATGGTGACCTTGCCGAGCTTGAGATCGGCATCATATTCAAAGCCGCGCACTTCAGCGTTGCCCGCGTTACCGATGTAGTTGGCACCCTGTGCGCCCGAAACGACTTCGCTGTACTGGATGTTCGACCATTTCTCGAGATAGATCGAGGCGTTGATGCGGAAGATGTGGTTGAAAGTCGTCTTTACGCCAACTTCGTAGTTGGTCAGTTTTTCCGACTGGTAAGGCGGAGTCGCGACGAGGAAGGCGTCGGTCGTCGCCGTGGCGCGGATGCGCAGCGGCCGGTTGTAGCCGCCCGGGCGGAAACCGGTCGAGTAGTTGGCATAGATCATCTTGTCGGGCTGGAACTGCCAGTCCAGCGCGATCTTGTGGGTCTCGCCCTTCTCCTTGTACCGGCCCACACTCAACGGATCGAGTGCATTGGTATTGCGGCAGAGCAGCCGATCACCTGTAAGCGGCAGCGGACAACCCACCGCCGCTGGGTCCTTGGCGATATTGGGCAGGAAGATCGACGGCGCGTTGAGCGCCGATGACTGCACACCCTGGAAGCCGGTCAGGCTGAAATCGGTCCAGAAATAGCGAATGCCGCCGGTGATCTTCAGGTTGGGGGTGATCTTGTAATGCCCTTCGGCAAAGATCGCCTCATCGTGATAATACTGGTCGTTTTCGATGATGTAGAAGCCATCGTCGCGCACATTGCGTTGGCCGAGGATCATGGTGCCCAGCGGATTACCGTTGGGATCGATCACAGAAGTCGTATCGAAGAACGGCACGCCGTTATCGTCATAGCTGATGCCGTATTTGGCGGGCACGCCAATCAAGCCGCCCGCAACAGTGCCGCCGCCAGTCTCCGTGTAGCCCACGCTCTTGTCGAGGTTGTGGATGGCGTAGAACTGGTTGATCTGGTTCTTCTGGCGCTGATAGAAACCGCCCAGCGTGATGTCGAACGGCCAGGACTTGGGCGTCGTCAGGCGGATTTCCTGCGTGAATTTGCTGCGCTTCTGATTGTCGTGGTAATACTGGGTCGGGTTGATAAACGTGCTGCACTTCGTTGCAGAACCAGAACCGGTGCACCCGGCCTTGTCGAAGAATTGCAGATAGCTTTCAAAGCCCTGACCCGCGTGATCATACGTTACGGTGTAGTAGGCATAGTC
This sequence comes from uncultured Sphingomonadales bacterium, assembly GCA_903828025.1. Classification (GTDB taxonomy): domain Bacteria; phylum Pseudomonadota; class Alphaproteobacteria; order Sphingomonadales; family Sphingomonadaceae; genus Novosphingobium. The sequence continues at coordinate 7,957 of CAIKKO010000343.1, read as the reverse complement.
GTTGACCAGCTGCGAGCGGCGGCCGAAGTACCCCGTCGCCGAAACCAGATCGAAATCGCCGATATGGCCATGGATGGTGAGTGCGGCCTGATACCACTTGTCGTCGCGGCGGGTCTGGTCATAGTCATGGACCTGAAGGTCGCCAAGCCGGGGATCGAAGCCGAAGTAACCGTAGGCGATCTGGCGCTGCGTGGTCACGCTGGCGTTGAGGCTCCAGTCCGGTGCCGGTTCCCACAGCGCCTCGAGCCGACCACCGTATTCGTAGATCGGGTTGTAGTCCTTTTTGGCAATCGCAGCGTTGCTCAGCGCATAGGACGTGGCGGGGTTGTCGTCGCCCGGTGTGTCCGGGTTGTCGTCGCCCAATGTCAGGATTGCGGGCTTGCCGTTGTTGTACTTGCCGTTGTTGGGCGTGTTGTCGACGTAGCCGCCATCGTGGCGATAGTAGCCCATTGCGCGCAGTGCGAATGTGTCGCTGACCGGGATGTTGATATACGACTGGAACTCGGTGCCGTAGCCGCCCTTGCCATACTTGTTGCCTTCAAGATCGGCGCCGAATTCGAAGCTGCCGATCTTGGGCTTGTTGGTGATGAAGCGGATCGTACCCGCGAGCGAGCCTGCGCCATACAGCGTGCCCTGCGGGCCCGCGAGCGCCTCGATCCGCTGCATATCGTAGACATGGATATCGGGCACGGCGGTGCCGGTGATGGGAATATCGTCGAGGTAATAGCCGACCGAGGCATATTCACCGCCCGCAGGCACGATGCCGCGGAAGAAGGCGGTGTTGCGACCGGGCCCGAGGCCTTCGAACGACACCGAGGGGAGCAGCGCGGCGAAATCCGACATGCCCTTGACCTGCCGCTGCGCGAGCGTGTCGGAGCTCAGCGCCTGAAGCGAGATCGGAACTTTCTGGATGCTTTCGGACTGGCGGGTTGCCGTCACGATGATTTCGCCGAGCCCGCCTTCGGGCTGCGTGGTCGCGGTATCATCCGCAGCGGCGGCCTGCGGCGCAATCGCGTCCTGCGCGCGCGCATTCATCGGTGCGGCCATGCCGCCCAGAATCGTCGTCAGGCACAGAGCCTGGATATAGTGCGACCGGCGACCGGATTTTATCGTCATGACGTTGCGCTCCCTGTATCGATTCGTAGCTCCTTGTGTCCGATCCTGCGATGCAGCCTTTGGCTGCTTAACACGCTGCAATGCAGCGTTTTCTCACCCGGGCGTTCGGCCTGCGATTTCACAGTGCCCCAAACCCTTGGGCCACTGGCGCTATGCGCCTGGTGGCCGTCCGCACATGCGCGCGGAATAAACCGTGAATGCTAGTACCCCCGGAAATCCGTCATTCTTGACGGATTTCCAATTGATAGTAATTCGTCAACGCCGCGCGGTGTCAACTTGATTTTTCGCATGTGCAGCACGAGCGGCGGCGTAGGCCGTTGCGCCGGGACACAAAGGCTCCCATGGTGCGGACGCGAACAGAAACAGGATTGCGCATGGATGCTGCCAGCCGCACAGTAGGCACCGCACCGGCCGGCAACGCACCGGCGCACATTGCGGATTTGCGCGCGGCGCTCGATCGTGCGGCCACGCAGCTCGATAGCCAGCCGCAGGCTGCGCTCGATGTGGCAGAGCAGATCCTGCTGCAGGCCCCGGGTCTGGCTCCGGCACAATTCGTCGCCGCACAGGCGCTGCGCCGTTTGGGGCAACCGGGTGCGGCGCTCGAACGGCTGACCGCGCTCGGGCGGGGTGGTCGCCGCCCGCCGATGGTCCTGTGGGAACTGGCGCAAGCAGCCAGCGAAGCGGGCGCAGGCGAACAGGCCATTGCCGCGCTGGAAGACCTGACCCGGCAGGATCCGGACGTGGCGACCGGCTGGTTCCTGCTCGCGAAAGAACTGCGCAAGGCCGGGCGCATGGCAGACGCCTGGCGCGCCGATCTTGCCGCAGTCCATGCCGCCTCACGCGATCCCGCGCTGCTCGAGGCCGCGGTCGCGATGAACCAGGGCCGGCTGGATGATAGCGAGGCCATGCTGCGCGCGCGGGCCGAGCGCCTGCCCGATGATCCGGTCGGCACGCGCATGCTGGGGGAGCTGCTCTGGCGGCGCGGCGACATGACCGAGGCGCTGCGGTTGGTCGAACAGGCCGTCGCGTTGGCTCCCGGCTTCGATCTGGCGCGCGATTTCCTGATCCGCCTGCTGATGCAAGTCAATCGGCTGCCCGATGCGCTGGTCCATGCGGAAATGCTGGTGCAGAGCCCGCTGGCGGGTGCGGGCACCGAACTGATCCTCGCTTCGGTGCTGGTGCGGCTCGGCGATCAGGAGCGCGCACGCGGCATTTACCAGCGCATGCTGGCGGTGCAGCCCGAGCAGCCTCTGGTCTGGCAGAACCTTGGCCATATCCACAAGACTTTGGGCGCGCAGGACGAGGCGATTGCGGCGTACCGCGCGGCGGTGATGCACCAGCCCGCCATGGGTGAGGCGTGGTGGAGCCTTGCCAACCTCAAGACCGTGAAGCTGGACGCGGCGGATATCGCGCGCATGGAAGCGGCGCTGGCGGGCCTCGCCAAAGTTCCGGACGGCGAGAGCGGGCGCGAGGAGGATGTGTTTCACCTCCATTTCTCGCTCGGCAAGGCCTATGAGGACGCGAAGGACGCCGCGCAGTCGTTCCACCACTACGACCTCGGCAACCGCCTGCGCCGCACCATGCTCCGCCACGATGCGGACACGTTCGCAGCGGAAGCGGCGGCGACGGCCAAGGCCTTCACCGCCGCGTTTATCGCCGAAGCGGGGAAGGGAGGTTGCCCCGCGCCGGACCCGATCTTCATCGTCGGCCTGCCGCGTTCCGGCTCGACGCTGATCGAGCAAATCCTCGCCAGCCACAGCGCGATCGAAGGCACAATGGAGCTTTCGGAAATGATGGTGATCGCCAGCCGCCTCCAATCGCGGGTGGACGAGGGCGAGTTCGCCGATTTCGCCGCGATGATCGCCTCGCTCACCCCCGCAGACCGGCTGCGGCTGGGCGAGGAATATATCGAGCGCACCCGCGTCCATCGCAAGACGGATCGCCCGCGCTTTACCGACAAGATGCCCAACAACTGGCAGCATGTTGGCCTGATCCGCCTGCTCCTGCCGAACGCAAAGATCATCGACGCGCGGCGGCATCCGATGTCGTGCTGCTTTTCGGGCTGGAAGCAGCATTTCGCGCGCGGGCAGACCTTCACCTATGATCTCACCGAGATCGGGCGCTACTACTGCGATTACGTGAGCTTGATGGCGCACTACGATGCCGCCGCACAGGGCGCGGTCCACCGCGTGATCTATGAGCAGATGGTGGCCGATACCGAAGCCGAAGTGCGGCGCGTGCTGGAGTATCTCGGCCTGCCGTTCGAGGAGGGCTGCCTCGAATTCCACCGCAACACCCGCGCGGTGCGCACGGCGAGTTCGGAACAAGTCCGCCAGCCAATCTACACCGACGCGGTCGAGCACTGGAAGGCCTATGCGCCCTGGCTCGGCCCGCTGGAGACCGCGCTGGGGGCGGTGGCAGCGTGTTATCCGGAGGTGCCTGCCGTGCTGCGACCCTAGCGGATTGCCACCCTGATCCCGGCCCAGAGCGTGCGCGGGGTGCCCAGATCAATCGAGCCGCCCGAATTGCGCGTCACCACCGTCTCATCGGTCAGGTTTTCGCCGCGCAGCACGAGGCTGAACGGGCCCGCCACCGGCACTTGCACATAAGCATCGAGCGTGGTCGCGGGGGGGAGCACGTCGGTTTCGAGATCGTCCTCGAACTGCGCGCCAGTGTGGCGCACGGTGAGTGCGAACGTCGCATCGCTGAACGGACGCCATGCAGCGGTGGCGCTGGCGGCATATTTAGGCGTCTGTGCCGGGCGCTTGCCATCGAGCGCGGTGCCGGGCGCTTCGACTTTGGCGTCGGTATAAGCGAAGGAGCCGCTGAACGAGAGGTTCCCGGCCTTGACCTCGCCGCCCAGTTCCAGCCCGCGCGCATGGATCGCATCGACATTCTGTCGCTGGCGCAAGTTGGGCGCGATGGTGACGTTGGCGATGGCGTGGCGCACTCTGTTGTCGAAGGCGGTGGCCGAGAACGAGAGGCCGCGCGCCGGGCGCCAGTCGAGCCCCGCTTCAAAGCCGCGCAACTGCTCGTTTTCGAGCGCGGCATTGGCTTTGGTGACAATCGGGAACACGGTGAACGAGCGGTAGAGTTCGTTGAGCGTCGGCTGGCGCAGGCCGGTATAGGCCGAGCCGCGCGCCGCAAGGCCGCCCACCAGCTTGACCACTACGCCGCCTCGGAAGCTGCCGTCCCAGCCAGCACGGTCCGGATAGGCGATGGAGGTGCGGTTGCCGCCCAGCACCTGATCGAGCGCGCCATTGCGCACCGACCAGCGATCCGCGCGCGCGCCTGCGGTCAGGACCACGGGGCCGAGGGTCCAGTCGTCCTCCAAGAACAGGCCGAGATCGCGGTTGGTGCCGCCCGCGCGGCGGTGGCCGGAAATCTGGCCTTGGGTATAGACGTCTTCCTCGGTGTGCCCTTCGGCAAAGCGCCAGTCCGCGCCGAGCCGCAGCACATGCGCGGTGCCGACCGGGGGCCGCAATTCGATCTTGCCGCCTGCGCCGGTAGAGGGCGTGGCGCGCTGGTCGAGTGTGGGCAGGAAGCTCTTCGCGCTGATCACCACGTTGTTGAACCCGCGCGACTGGACATAACCCAGCACATCGAACTGCCAAGCCCCGCGCCCGACCAGCCGCACGCTGGCGTCCTGCCCGTTGGCGGCGGTGTCTGCCCCCGCGAAGCGCAAAGTGCGGGCATCGTTGAACGCGGCGACGCGGGCCTGCAGCTCGATATCGTGCGTTAGCGGGGCGACGGCGCGCAAGCTGGTGGACCAGCTTTCATAACGGGCGCGCACGCTGGCGGGTACGCGCTGGTCCTCCGGCGTGGTCCAGAAACCCTGCCCACGGTCCCAGCGGCCGGATGCGACCACGTAGCCAGCGCCCAGCCTGGGCGCGAGCGTGGCGGACAGTTCGCTCTCGCCGCGATCATCGACCAGCGCACTGGCCCGCAGCAGGCCAAGCTGATCGGGCCCCGCGCTGGTCAGGTCGATCGTGCCTGCGACCGCGCCCGCGCCGAACGCGCCCGAGCCGCCGCCGCGCGTGACGCGCGCTGCCGCCAGCCGTTCGGGGGCGAGTGCGCTCAGCGGAATGTAGCCGAAGAACGGGTCGGCCATGGGCACGCCGTCGAGCAGCAGGAGCGTGCGGCTGGTGGCATTGCCGCCCAGCGCGCGCAGCGTGATGCCCTGAGCCGAAGGGTTGGACGAACGGCTGTCCGAGCGGCGGAACTGCTGGAACCCGGCGGCGGCGGAGAGCGCGTCCTCGATTCGGCCCGAAGCCGCGAGCAACAGGCGTTCGCGGGCCAGATCCTGCACATCGTACGCCACCGCCGCAGGGGCATCCGCAAGCCCGCGCCCGGTGACGACGATGGGGGGCGTCACAGACGAGGGCACGGCTTCATCAGCCCATGCAAGCGAAGGCATGCAGGCTCCGGCAAGGAGTGCGAGGGGCATGGCGTGGGCAGGAAATTTCGGCACGGATCTGCAACCTTCTGGTACGATTTTCGCCACCGCACTCGCGTGTGGGGGAGGGTGTGTCAATAGGCCGTTGGGCCAAGTGCTGTAACCGGCAGGCGATTGGCACCGAACTCATGCCAGCCCCGCCTCTGAACCGGAAACTGCCATGACCCGCTCGCCCTTTCCCTTGCGCCGCCTGTTTGCCTTGGCCCTGCCGCTCGCTGTCGCGGGATCGGCAGTGCTGGCGGGCCATGCGCTGAGCGAACCGGCGAGGGCCACTGCGCCTGCCGCTGCTTCACCAATGACGCCCGCCGCGCCGGTGCTAGTCGAACTGTATCAGAGTGAGGGCTGTTCCAGCTGCCCGCCCGCCGAGGCCTATCTCAATTCCATTGCCGACCGGCCGAACGTGATCCCGCTCGCCTTCGAGGTGACCTATTGGGACTACCTCGGCTGGAAGGACAAGTTCGCCAGCCCCGCCTATACCCAGCGCCAGCGCGATTTCGCCGCGCGGTCTGCCGATCACGAAGTCGCGACCCCGCAGTTCTGGATTGGCGGTCAGCGCACGGTGGTCGGCGCGAACCCGCGCGCGGTCGAAGCGGCCATTGCCGCCGTCCGCCCGCTCGCCCCGGTGCCGAGCGTGAGCGCAAATTCCGTGACCATTGCGAAGGGCACGGCCCCCGCGCGCGCCGCGACCGTCTGGCTGGTGCGCTATGATCCGCGCGTGATCGAGGTGCCGATCAAGGCTGGTGAAAACGGCGGCCGCACGCTGCCGCACCGCAACCTCGTGCGCGAACTTACCCAGCTCGGTGCGTGGAACGGCGCAGCCGCCCACTTCGCTTTCGCTCCTGCCAAGGGCGGTCTGCGCAATGCGGTGTTCCTGCAGGACGGGCCCGGCGGCGCGGTGCTGAGCGCGGGCCGCGACGGGCGCTGATTGGGGCCCGCGCTGAGGATTTTGGCGATTGCCGCGCGTGGCGGGTTGTGCAAACTGCCCTTCGATGGAGCCCAGACCCGACGACCGCAAGATCCGTTCACTCCATGGGCTGCGCGCTGTGATGGCTTGGTGGGTGGTTGCCGGGCATCTCGCGCAGGCGTTCGGCTGGAAGCTGCCGCTTGTCGACACCCCGTCGCTGGCGGTGGATGTGTTCATCCTGCTCTCGGGTTTCGTGATCGCGATGCTGGTGGAGCGCAAGGCGGAAACCTACGCGGCCTATATTTTGCGCCGCGCCTTTCGCCTGTTCCCGCTCTATTTGCCGCTTCTGCTGATTTCGGCAGCACTGCTTCCGGTGCAGCTTGCGGTGTGGGAGAGCTTGCCGCCAACTCCCGGCTCGATCGACCGCATCGTCATTGTGCAAGCGGCGTTGGCGCATCTGCCCTTTCATCTCGGCATCCACGCGGCGCTGCTGCAGGGGGTGGTGCCGACGCGCTATGCGGAGGATGTAGCCGTTTCGATCATGGCGCAGGCCTGGAGCGTGTCGCTCGAATGGCAGTTTTACCTCATCGCGCCGTTTCTGATTGCGGCGCTGTACCGGCAGGCGTGGGTGCAGGCCCTCGCCATGGTGGTTGCACTGCAGCTGGCTGCGATTTTCTTCCCGGGGGCATTCCTCGGCGTGCAAATCCTGCTGTTTGTCGCGGGTATCGCGACGCGCATGGCGATGCAGCCGAAGCTGAGGCGGCAAGCGCTGGTGATCGCGGCTCTGTGCGGGGCGGTGACGGTGGGGCGCGACGGCGTGATGCAACTGGTCCCGCTTGGCATCTGGGGCGCGGTGATCGCATCCTCGCTCGCGCCGCAGGGGAGCGTTGCGCAGGGTCCGGCGCGATTGCTGGGCACCCGCGCCGCTTATCAAATGGGTGAGATCTCCTATGCGATCTACCTGCTGCATTTCATCGTGTTCTTCGTTTCGGCCTATGCCTGTATCCGCTTCGGGCTGGATGGCGCGGCGCGGGCGGCGGTTATCTCCGGCGCGACCATCGGGTTCACGTATCTCGGCGCACTGGCCTGCCATACCCTGATCGAACGCCCGGGTATCCAGCTCGGTGCGCGGCTGGCGCGCAATTTGGGCGGTCCGGCTTTGGCGATTCCACCCTCGCGGTAGCGGCCCGGCTCGGACACCAGCGGTGATCCCGCCCCCGCGCCGCACGCATCCTCGATCGCTCTGGCATAAACCGGCCACATCGCGGCGCGCATGGCTTTGCCCTCTGGCGTGAGATCGAGCGTGTGGCCGCGCGCGTCATCGGGGCAGGGGGTGCGGGTAACGAGCCCGGCCTTCATCATTCGGTCAAGCAGGCGCGAGAGCGCGTATTGCTCGGTGCCCAAGGCGGCCTGCAAGTCACGCGGGCGCTGGGGACCGCTGCGTTCAAGCGTGAGCAGCACGTCGTACCACTTCGGCGGCG
>CAIKKO010000342.1 GCA_903828025.1 uncultured Sphingomonadales bacterium | reverse complement strand
AGTCATCATCATCGGTCGTCCCAACGTCGGCAAGTCGACGCTGTTCAACCGGCTGGTTGGCAAGAAGCTCGCGCTCGTCGACGATCAGCCCGGCGTCACGCGTGATCGCCGCTTCGGCGAAGCCTCGCTGCTCGGCCTTGCGTTCACCATCGTGGACACGGCGGGCTGGGAAGATCTGGACCCCACCACGCTGCCCGGCCGCATGCGCCAGCAGACCGAAGCCTCGCTCGAGGGCGCGGATGTGGCGCTGTTCGTGATCGATTCGCGCGCCGGGGTCACCCCGCTCGACGAAGAAATCGCCCGCTATCTGCGCTCGAACAAAGTGCCGATCGTGCTCGTGGCCAACAAGGCCGAGGGCCGCGCGGGCGATCCGGGCTTTTACGATGCGTTCTCGCTCGGCTTCGGCCAGCCGGTCGCGCTCTCGGCCGAACACGGTGAGGGCATGGGCGATCTGTTCGAGGCGCTGCTGCCGCATATCGAAAAAGACGTCGATGAGGACGATCTGGCCGAGGCGGACGCGGTCGACGAGGAGGATTTCGATCCGCAGTCGATCCTCAAGCTGGCCATCGTCGGGCGGCCGAATGCGGGCAAGTCCACGCTGATCAACCGCATGCTCGGCGAAGACCGGCTGCTGACTGGCCCTGAGGCGGGAATCACCCGCGATTCGATTGCGGTCGATTGGGAATGGACCGATCCGCAAAGCGGCGACGTGCGCCCGATTCGCCTGATCGACACCGCCGGGATGCGCAAGAAGGCGCAAGTGGTCGACAAGCTGGAAAAGATGTCGGTCGCCGATGCGCGCCGCGCCATAGACTTTGCCGAAGTCGTCGTGCTGCTGCTCGATGCGACGCGCGGGCTGGAGCATCAGGATCTCAAGATCGCCTCGCTGGTGCTTGAGGAAGGCCGCGCGCTGATGATCGCGATCAACAAGTGGGACATCGCAGAGGACGCGAGCGGCTTGTTCAACGGCGTGCGCGCCGCGCTGGAAGAGGGCCTCGCACAAGTGCGCGGGGTGCCGCTGCTCGCGGTTTCGGCGCGGACGGGCAAGGGGCTCGACCAGATGCTGGCCGCCGCGTTCGATATCCGCGCGGCGTGGTCGCGCCGCGTGCCGACGTCCGCGCTCAACCGCTGGTTCGATGATGCGCTGGGGGCCAATCCGCCGCCCGCGCCCGGCGGCCGCCGCATCAAGCTGCGCTACATTACGCAGGCACGCATCCGCCCGCCCAGCTTCGTGATGTTCGGCACCCGGCTCGATCAGCTTCCGGAAAGCTATCGGCGCTATCTGATCAACGGTATCCGCCGCGAACTGGGGTTCGAGGCGGTGCCGATTCGCCTGACCTTGCGCAGCCCCAAGAACCCTTTCGCGAAAACCTGATGCCCGACACCGCTCTCCAGATCGACCGCACGATGCTGCCCCGCAGTCTGGGCGGCGCGTTGACCCGCGGGATTAGCGGCAAATGCCCGCGCTGCGGCGGCACGCACCTGTTCAGGAAGCTGCTCAAGCCGGTCGATCGCTGCCGGATGTGCGGCCAGAACTGGTCGATCCAGACGGCGGACGACTTTCCGCCTTATATCGCGATCCTGCTGACCGGCCACTTGATGGCCCCGGTGATCATCCTGCTGGGCCTGAGCCCCGCCGTGCCCGAATGGGCGATGATGCTGATCGTGGTCACGCTCGCCGCCTCGCTCATCGCCGCGATCCTCCAGCCTGCCAAGGGCGGCGTGATCGCGCTGCAATGGTGGCTGGGGCTGCAGGGCTTTGCCGGGCATGCGGGCAAGGCGGAGGCGGGGGTTTCCTAAGCCGCCACCAACCACCAACCTCCCTCGTCGCCCCGTGCTTGACACGGGGCTTGGCTTCCCTTGCGACCTCGCGTTTGGCAAGAAGACCCGATGGATAAGGGCGGCTGGGTCTACATCATGGCGAACCGCTACCGTGGCGGTACCTATGTCGGCGTCACCTCCGATCTGATCCGCCGCGTGTGGCAGCATCGTGAGGGCATAGGCTCGATACACGTGAACGATTTCGGCAAGAAATGGCTGGTCTATGCTGAACGGCACGAGGAAATCGAACCTGCGATCGCGCGCGAGAAGCTGGTCAAAAAATGGCGCCGGGAATGGAAGTTCGCGCTGATCGAGGCGGACAATCCCGATTGGCTGGACCTGTGGGACCAGCGGTATCCTGCGGGGGTAGCGCCGCATGGCGACGTCGAAGGGTAGCCAAGCCCCGTGTCAAGCACGGGGCGACGATGGTTTTGGGGCTCAAAGCTATTGACGGTATTGGCAGAGGTGATTTGGCTTTCCGCTGCGAAACTATGTTTCGCGCTCGCATGCGTCAGCATCGAATACGAAGCATCGCCGTCCGCTGACCAACGTTGGCGCATGCTCGCGCCACCATCTCGCGGCCCTTGGGTCGACCTCTGCTAAGAGATCAACCGCCTCTTTTGCGTTCACGCTGAAGCCTGTGAGCTTTATGCCCTTGCCTAAGATAAGCGCCCAAAGTTGAAGAAGCGGATTGCTTGGGCCGCTTAAAACGCCGAGCCCCCGCCAACTGCGCAGCTGCTCAACCGCCAAGGGCAAAGACAAACCAATCCAAGCGTCACGAACCCATTCCGGAGCCTCTCCTGTCGGACGACGAACAATTTTGATGCGCATCTGCCCACCCCTCACAAAAAGTTGTTCGGCCAGATCATCGTGCGCCACATATGCGCGCTCGGCGAACCATCGAAGCCCAGCCCTTCCTCTGGCTCTCTGAAGTTTCGCCCGATCACGTCCTCCAGCTCCTCGGGCACCACCAGCGGGAAATCGTCGAAGAAGTAGGTGTCGTAGAGCGTCATCTGCCGCGCGGTCATGTACCAGGCGTGGCCCTTGGCATATTCCGCATCGCGCAGCAGGTAGGCGGGCACCTCGTAGTCCGGGCCGAAGAAGGCGTGGTAGCTTTCCGGATAGGCGTAGCCGGCGGCTGCATCGGGCACATAGCGCAGCGCCTGATGGTATTTCACAGCGAAGGCGACTTCGGGATCGACATAAGGCTCCACCAGCTGCGCGCTCCAGTAGCCGTGGTCGCAGCGGATCAGGCAGCCGTTGGAAATATCGTGGAGCAGACAGGCCATCACGACCTTTTCCGGCAGGCCATCATCGAGCGCGCGCTTGGCGCTGACGAGCAAGTGCCGCACGGTGATATCGCCGAAGCGGCAGCGGAAGAAATCCATCAGCCGCGGGCGTTCGGGCATGCGCGGCAGCGCGGGGTTGTCGCCCATCATGAACACCGTCTTGGGGTTGAGCCGCTTCAGGAGTTCTGCCTCGTTGTCGACGAAGTCGCTGCCTTTCCAGCCCACTGGCGCGGGGTAGATCAGCCGCTCGCGGCCCTGCTGCGGCCAGGGGCGCTTGTCATCGGGTGAGGCGGGCATCATCAAGGCTCCTTTGCTGCCAAGGGCTAAAGCGCGGATCGGGGCGGCTCAAGCTTCAATCGGCAGGTCCCCGGGAATGCCCCCGCAACCTGTACGCCATATGAACAAGTGTGTCGTCAATGTGTCAGCGCATTTCACTATCAGGAGCGGGCTAACGCATGGTGCAACGGCGACTTGGGTCGATGCTGCATCGCCATAACATTGCGCAGGAGGGACGACCATGACGCAAGTGTTCAAATTCGATACGACCACCACGCCGATCCAGATGTTCGAAGTGGAGCAGGACGGCACCCTTGAGCAGGATCCGCTCCTCAAGAACCAGCAGCTGAGCTAAGACGCGGGGACGGATACGGTCACGCTGACGAGCACGTTTGCGGCCTATATCAAGGTCAAGACGTTCACGCCGACCGCCAGCACCACGGATGATCCGTCGTACTTCGAAAAGCACAGCGTCGTGTTCACCGCGCTCGATGGCCACGTGATCGGCGACCCGACCGCCGGTGAATCCGACGTCGGCATTCCCAGCGATCAGGACGGCGACGGTTCGAACGACGATTCGCTGCACGGCGATGGCGGCAAGAACACGATCCACGGCGGCGCGGGCGACGATACGATCGCGGGCCTCGGCGGTGCGGATACGCTGTACGGCGATTCGGGCAACGACGTGCTGTTCGGCGGCAACGGGGCTGACGTGCTGTTCGGCGGCGCGGGCAATGACGCGCTGGTCGGCGACAACGGCAACGACCTGCTCGACGGCGGCAGCGGTGATGACAGCCTCGATGGCGGCGAAGGCAACGACAAGCTGTTCGGCGGCGACGGGAACGACAACCTGTATGGCGGCAACGGCAATGATCAGCTCGATGGCGGCACCGGCGACGACACCCTGTACGGCAACGCAGGCGACGACAAGCTCGTCGGCGGCGACGGCACGGACACGCTCTACGGCGGCGATGGCAACGACTTGCTGCTCGGCGGGCTGGGCAACGATACGCTGAACGGCGGCGATGGGCGCGATACGCTCAAGGGCGAAGCTGGCGACGACACGCTCAACGGCGGCGCGGGCGATGACCAGCTTAACGGCGGCGATGGCAACGACACGCTCAACGGCGGTGCGGGCAATGACACGCTCAACGGCGGCGACGGCAACGACGTGCTGCTTGGCGGCGACGGCAATGACAAGGAGTTCGGCGGCAAGGGTGATGACACCTTCCTCGCCGGTCAGGACGCGGGCGACGACTCGTTCGGTGGCGGCGACGGCAAGAACACGGTCGATTATTCGGCAGCCAAAGCCGGTCTCAGCATCAACCTCGATATCGGTGTGGCCAGCGCCATCTTGGGCGACAGCGGCACCGGGGTCGACAAGCTCACCAACATCCAGAACGTCATCGGCACCGCGTTTGATGACATCATCGTGGGCAGCAAGGGCAGCAATGTCATCAACGGCGGCGCCGGGAATGACATCATCACCGGCGGAAAGGGCGCGGACACGCTCACCGGCGGGGATGGCAACGACACCTTCGTTTACACCAAGCTCGACGATTCGCGCCCCGGCAACGCCGATCACATCACCGATTTCACCCCGGGTCAGGACAAGATCGACCTCTCGGAGATTGATGCGATCAAGCACGTGGCTGGCAGCGCGTTTACCTGGTCTGACACGGCGCCGACTGCGGGTCATGCTGCAGGCGTGGTCTGGTTCGATGCGGCCTCGCACACGCTGTTTGCCAGCAACGATGCCGGTCCGGCGGCCGAATTCGCCATCGTGCTCGAAGGCGTGAATTCGCTCACGGCGGCTGACCTGATCCTCTGATCCGGACGGGATGGCAAAAAAGGGGGCGCTGCCGGGCTATCCGGCAGCGCCCCTTTTTTGTGGGCAGGCGCTGTGCGCGTCAGAGCACTTCGAACAGCCCCGCCGCGCCCATGCCGCCGCCGACGCACATCGTCACAACGACATACTTCGCGCCCTGGCGCTTGCCTTCGATCAGCGCGTGCATGACCCCGCGCGCGCCGGTCATGCCATACGGATGCCCGATGGAAATGGCGCCGCCATCGACATTGAGCAATTCGTTGGGGATGCCCAGCGTGTCGCGGCAATAAAGCACCTGCACCGCGAACGCCTCGTTGAGTTCCCACAGGCCGATGTCGCCGATCGTCAGGCCGAAGCGCTTCAGCAGAGCCGGGATCGCAAAGACCGGACCGATGCCCATCTCGTCGGGCTCGGTGCCCGCCGCCGCCATGCCGACATAGCGGCCGAGCGGGGTGAGGCCCTTCTTCGCGGCGACTGCGGCTTCCATCAGCACGACCGCTGCCGAACCGTCGGACAGCTGGCTGGCATTGCCGGCTGTCACGATCCCGCCTTCGATCACCGGCTTGAGCGCCTGCAGGTTCTCCAGCGTGGTCGAGGGGCGGTTGCCCTCGTCCTTGGTGAGATGCACGTCCTGCATCGTGATCTCGCCGGTTTCCTTGTTCTGCACGCCCATCGAGGCATCGCAGGCAACGATTTCAGCGTCGAACTTGCCCGCAGCCTGCGCGGCGGCGGTGCGCTGCTGCGATTGCAGCGCGTATTCGTCACAGGCCTCGCGGGTGATGCCATAGCGCGCGCCGACCGTCTCGGCGGTCTGCAGCATGGGCATGTAGACGGCCTTGTGCATTTCGATCAGCGAGCGATCCGGGGCGACGCGCATATCCTTGGTCTGGACGAGGCTGATCGATTCCTGCCCGCCTGCCGCGACCACATCCATGCGGTCGACGATGATCTGCTTGGCGGCGGTGGCGATGGTCATCAGGCCCGAGGAGCACTGGCGGTCCATGCTCATGCCCGAAACGGTGACCGGCAGCCCGGCGCGCAGCGCAACCTGGCGGGCGATGTTGCCAGCTTGCGCGCCCTGCTGGAGTGCGGAGCCCCACAGCACGTCGTCCACTTCGCCGCCCTCGATCCCGGCGCGCTCGACCGCGGCTTTCAGCGAAAGCGCGCCGAGCGTGGCACCGGCGGTGGCGTTGAACGCACCCTTGTAGGCGCGCCCGATGGGCGTGCGGGCGGCGGCAACGATAACGGCATCACGCATGGTTCGTCTCCTTGGGGTGTTGGGGCTGTTCGATGGGTCCGGTTTGTTCGATCGGATTGCCGCCGAAGCGGTCGCGCAGCTCGCGCTTCAGCACTTTGCCGATCGGGCTGCGCGGCAGTTCATCGACCACTTCGATCCGGGCAATGCGCTGGGTCTTGCCGAGCGCGCGGTTCGCCTCGGCCATGATGGCTGCAGGATCGGCGGCGGGGTCGGCAAGCACGACCACAGCCATCGGCGTCTCGCCCCAGCGGTCGGATGGCACGCCGACCACAGCGGCTTCGCGCACGGCGGGCTGGCGCGTCAGTTCGGCCTCAAGGTCGGTCGGGTAGATATTGAACCCGCCCGAAATGATCATGTCTTTCGAACGGTCCATCAGGATCAGGAACCCGTCCTCGTCAAACCGGCCGACATCGCCGTGGCGCAAGTAGCGGTGGCCGTCCGTGTCATACCATTCCATCTCGCGCGATTTGGCGGGCTGGCCATGATAGCCGTTCATCATGATCGGCGAGCGGCCGACAATCTCGCCCGTTGCGCCCGGCGGCAGTTCGTTGCCGTCTTCGTCGATGATCTTGATGACGTGGCCCGGCGAAGGGCGGCCGACGGTGTGGAGCTTGTCCGGAAACTCGTGCGCAACGAGGTTGGTGGTCGCGCCGCCTTCGGTAAGGCCGTAGCCCTCGACCAGCCCGCCGGGCCAGCGCGCCAGCACGTCCGCTTTCAGCCAGGCGGGAAACGGCGCGGAGGTGCAGGTCTTGAGCCGGTAGGACGAAAGGTCGAAGCTGCCAAAATCAGGCAGCTCCATGATCCGGCGATATTGCACCGGCACGAGCATGGCATGGGTCACCCGCTCGCGCTGGCTGAGTTCCAGAAAGCTCCGGGCGTCGAACTTTTTCATCAGCACGACTTTGCCCCCCGCTGTCAGCGTGGGCAGGAAGCTGACCAGCGTGGTGTTCGAATAGAGCGGGGTCGAACAGATCGTCGCGCTGTTGTCGTCAAAGCCCGAACCGAGCCCCCGGCGCACATATTCGTGGCGCATCTGGTGGCTCTGGACGATGCCCTTGGGCGTGCCCGTGGTGCCCGAGGAATAGATGATGTTGAACGGGTCTTCGGGCGCGGGCAGGCGTTCTTCGGGCTGCGCGCCTGCGGGGGCGATCCATGCGGAGAAGGGCACGCCCGCATCGCTGTCATCGAGCGCGATGCGCTGGACATGCGCGGGGAAGGGCAGGCCTTCCAGCCCGGCGGCCATCGCGCGATCCAGAAACAGCACCCGGCTGCCGCTGTCCGCCAGCATGGCGAGTACCGTCGCGGGCGCGGCGGTCGAGGTCAGCGGCGCGGCGACCGCCCCTGCACGCAATGCGCCAAGGAAGGCGAGCCCGGTGCTGACGGCGTTGCTTGCCGCGATGGCGACCGGCTCATTGGCCGCCACGCCCTCGCGCTGCAGCGCCGCCGCCACGCGGTCGAGCATGGCGTCGAGATCGGCCCATGACAGCCGCGCCGTCTCGTCCGCGATGGCAATCGCCGCGCCGCGCCGCGCCGCATGGGCGCGCAGGATCGTGCTTAGCGGAATGAACGGCGCTGCGATGATGTCCGCGATCTGCATGGCTGACGCTGCTTTCAGTTGAAGGTTTTGCCCGCCGCAGCCTTCTTTGCGAGCAGCGGCGCAACCGGGAGCCCGTGCTTCTCCAGCCCTGCCACGACGGTCGCCAGCCCGATATGATCGGCCCAGAACATCGGCCCGCCGGTCCATGCCGGCCAGCCATAGCCGTTGAGCCACACGGTATCGATATCCGACGCGCGCTGCGAAATGCCTTCCTCGAGGATCAGCGCGCCCTCGCTGATCATCGGATAGAGCAGCCGCTCAAGGATCTCGTCCGAGCCGATTTCGCGCTGCGGCTTGCCTTCCTTGGCGGCGAACTCCGCGATCAGTGCGCGGGTTTCCTCCGCCGGGGTGCGCTGGCGATTGGCGTCATAGTCGTAAAAGCCCTTGCCGGTCTTCTGGCCCCAGCGGCCCACCGCACAAAGCGCCTCGCGCAGCGTTTCGATGCGGGTGGGATCGCGGTGCCAGCCGATATCGAGGCCCGCGAGGTCCGACATCTGGAACGGCCCCATCGGGAAGCCGAAGGCGAGCAGCGTGTTGTCCACTTCGGCGAAATCCGCGCCTTCCATGATCAGCGCATTGGCCTGCTCCTGCCGCTTGCTGAGGATGCGGTTGCCGATGAAGCCATAACACACGCCCGAAACCACCGGCACTTTGCCGATCTTGACCGCGAGCGCCATCACCGTCGCCAGCACGTCCTTGGCGGTGGCCGATCCGCGCACCACTTCGAGCAGCTTCATCACGTTGGCGGGCGAGAAGAAGTGCATGCCCAGCACCGCTTCGGGCCGCGTGGTGGCGGCGGCGATTTCGTTGACATCGAGGTAGCTGGTGTTGCTGGCGAGGATCGCGCCGGGCTTGGCAATGCCGTCGAGCCGGCCGAACACGTCCTTCTTCACGTCCATGCTTTCATAGACCGCCTCGATCACCAGATCGGCTTCGGCCAGCGCGCCGAAATCGAGCGTGGGCGTCAGACGGCCCATCGCGGCTTCGGCCAGCGCAGCGTCCATCTTGCCGCGCTTCACGGTGTTTTCGTAGTTCTTGCGCATCGTGGTGACGCCGCGGTCGAGCGCCTCCTGCGTCATTTCGACGATGGTCACGGGAATGCCTGCGGTGAGGAAATTCATCGTGATCCCGCCGCCCATGGTGCCCGCGCCGATCACGCCCACGCGGGCAATCGGCAGCAAGGCGGTATCGGCGGGGATATCGTCGATGGTCGCGGCGAGGGTGCGCGCGGTGTCGATATGGTCCTTGGCACCGGTGATGGGGTCAGACATGGCGTGCTCTCCTGGTACGGGGTTCAGGCGTGACTGTGTGTCATCGCGGCATAAGTCAGCGTCTTGAGCTGGCGGCGGATCGGATAGGTCGATGAGGGGTATAGCTGGGTCATGAACACCATGTGCAGCTTTTCGACCGGGTCGATGAAGAACGCGGTGGAGTGGATGCCGCCCCAGTGGAACTCGCCCCCTAGTGCCCTGAACCAGCGTCTTGGCCGGGTCGATCACCACCCCGAAGCCGAGCCCGAAGCCCACGCCCGCGTTCCCCGCTTCGCTGAATAGTGCGCGCGAGAGCGTGGTGAGGTCCGCCCCGCCGGGGAGGTGGTTGGCGGTCATCAGCGCCAGCGTCTTGGGCGAGATCAGCGGGGCTCCGCCGTTCACGAGCGCCGCGCAGAAGCGGTGATAGTCCGCCGTGGTGGACAGCAAGCCGCCGCCGCCGCTTTCGAAGCGCGGCGCGCGCAAGGTGTTGGACTTTTCCGCCATGTCGAGCAGCTTGGGCGCCTCATCGGGGGCGTAGTACCAGCTGTCGGTCAGGCGGGCGGCTTTCTCGGGCGGGCAGGAGAAGCCGCTATCGACCATACCCAGCGGCCCGAAAATGCGCGCCGCAAAGAATTCGCCGAGGCTCATGCCCGAAAGCCGCGCCACGATCACGCCGAGCACATCGGTGCCGACCGAGTAGTTCCAGCCGGTGCCCGGATCGAATTCGAGCGGCAGCTTGGCGAGTTCGGCGATGAAGTGATCGTTGCTCGCCAGCGAGGGATGCCCGTCGAGCCGGGCCTTGCGATAGGCCGCATCGACATGGGTGCGGTTCTGGATGCCGTACGTCAGGCCCGACATGTGGGTGAGGAGATCGACCATGCGCATCGTGCTGGTGGCCGCGCGCACCGGCGTGAACGGCATATCGCCGCCGCCGCCGGTATAGACGCCGAGCCCGGCGAATTCGGGGATCACGCTGGTGACCGGATCGTCGAGCGCGACTTTGCCTTCCTCCAGCAGCATCATGAACGCCGTGCTGGTGAGCGCCTTGGTCATCGAGGCCATGCGGAACAGCGCATCCTGCTGCAGCGGGGTGCCATCGGCGCGGGCACTGCCGATGGTCACGCGGTAGAACGGCTGGCCCTCCCGCGCGAGCAGCAGATCGGCATGCGGCAGGTGGCCGGGGCCGACATAGTGCTCTTCAAGAAACGCACCGATGCGCGCCAGCCGCGCTGCATCGAAGCCGAGGTCGGCGGGATTGACGAGATCGGTCATCCGAACACCGCAACCGATTGAAGTCCGCGCATCACTTCCACTCCTTCGCTGTTCCACAGGCGCAGCGTCTCGCTGCTGAAGCCCTCGGCCATGTGATTGGAGGCCGTCTCGAGCAGCCACCAGCCCTCGCGCGTCGTGGGCACGTCGCCCAGCACGGTCAGCGCCCAAGTGATCGAGCTGATCGGCCCCTTGCGCTCCATGGCGCGCGCCGAACCCGGGGGCAGGGCATCGCCGATGCCGACCAGCTCTGCCGCAGGATCGAGCCCGCTGCGATCCTTGAGCCGCACCCAGCGGCGGATCGTACCCGGAGGCGATCCGCTTTCAGGATCGGCGCGGCGCATGTCCATGCGTTCGGTGAAGGCGGGGGCAAAATCATGCCGGGTGAGGTGCGGCGAGTCCTCCGGTGCGATCAGCCCTTCGTCGCGCCGGGCGGGCACCGCACCATTGCCTTCGCGCGCCGAGCCGAACAGCCACAGCGTGCGCTGCGCCAAGGCCCCGTCGCTATAGAGCGAGGTTTCGACTTGCGAGACACTGCGCCCCTGCCGCAGCATCACCGCTTCGGCCTCCAGATGCTCGCCCACCGGCGCGACAAAGCCCACTTGCGCGGCGCGCAGCGGAGGGAGGCCGGGGAACGTGTTGTGAGCGGCAGCATAGGCAATCGACGCCGCCGCGCCGCCATACATCGTGCGGCCCTGCATCCAGCCGTCGGCACCGTCGAGCCTGAAGCGATTGCCATGTGGCACCAGCCGTGCGGCAAGCGCGCCAAGCCCCATCGCGCGCTCGTCAGCAGCAGCGTCACGGGCCTGCGGGCTTTCGACTGGCGGCAAATCCTGTCCCCTGAAAGCGCGGGCCTTGGAGGCCCTGCGAATCCTGTTTTCTCGCCCGGATTAGGTTATCTCCAAGGTTCAGGGAAGCGGTTTGCGCACCTTCGCAGCGCGGGAAAAGGCTTGAAACCTGCGGATTTGCTGCCTTACGCTAAGGCATCGCGGCGGTTTGTGCTGCTCCCCGCCCCGCACCGCAGCCCGCACCGGCATGCTGGCAAAACCATGGGGGTGGCACACCGGGCCAAATGTGCGATGCTGAGAGGATCAAGACGGGAGAGACGGCCATGACTACCGAAGAATCAACCAGCGAGCGGCGCACCGGCGGGTGCCTCTGCGGCGCGGTGCGCTATGAAACCGCATGGCCCCCGCTGCTGACCGCGGTGTGCCACTGCCGCCACTGCCAGCGGCAGGCAGGCTCGGCGCTTTCGGTGATTGCGGCGGTGCCCTTCGCCGCGCTGGAACGCACCGGCGAGCTTACGACTTATGAGGACAGCAGCGACGCGGGCCGCGCGGTTCACCGCAAGTTCTGCGGCACATGCGGTTCGCCCGTGTTCACCGAAACGCCCGACAGCATGGCGCAGGGCATGATCTTCATCAAGGCAGGCACGCTGGACGATCCCAAAGACCTTGCGCCCGCCGTCCACTTCTGGACATCGAGCGCGCAGGACTGGGTGGTCATCCCCGCCGGCGTGAAGAAGCTCGACGCGCAGTAAACCGGCGGTGCCCTCTCCCCCCCTCAGGGGAGAGGGTGTCGTTCAGCCCAACTTGCGCAGCGGATCGGTGCCGTCCCAGCCCACCGAAGCGGCCTTGATCATCGCGAACAGGCCGTCGGTGCCGCTGGCGCTTTGCAGGATCTCGACAATCGTGCCGGGGCCCGCGCCGGTATCGACATAGAGCACATGGCCATCCTCGCCGACTTTGCCTTCGACCAGCACGGTCGCGCCCGAGTCCTCGGCAATCTTCCGCGCTTTCTCGATATCATCGGTCAGGATGCAGGTATGGTGCAGCGCCTCGCCTTCCCGGCCGCGATAGATGCTCGGCGCATCGTTTTCCTGCCGCACCAGCTCGATCTGCATATCGCCCCAGTAGGCGATCGCGATGGAAAAGACGCAGTGATACGGCTCGCCAAGGTACTTGCCCTCGCCCAGCAGGTTGTTTTCGAGGAGGTAGAACGGGCCCACGCCCATCGTCTCCGTCCAGTGCTTCACCGCCGCATCGAAGTCCTTCGGCACGAAGGCAAATTGCATCACCGGCCCGATTGCGCTGATTCCCATCCCATGCTCCTATTCAATGCGTCAGCTTGCTGCGATGGGGGACGATGGCATTATGCGCCGAGAGAACACACTGGGAGTTTTGTGAGGCAGTGCGTGCCAGCGATCCCGTTTCGGGCGATCCCGGTTTTGGGGCGATCCCGGTTTCGGGCGGTCGCGAAGCACGCGGCGGAGCAAACTGGCCGATCCCGTCGGCAAGACCCATTAGGTTGAGGACCCATCATGGCTGATATTGACCCCCAGATCGACCGCCCGGACCGCTGCCCCGGCGTGACTTATACAGACATGCTCAGCGTCGATACGCGGCCCGCGCCCGATTACCTCGTGATGGAATCGACCCAGGATCTGGGCGACGAGCCGCTCGATCCCGATCGCTACACCTCGCCTGCGTTCAAGGCGCTCGAAGACGAGAAGATGTGGCCCAACGTGTGGCAGTTCGCCGCGCGTGAGGAAGACATGCCCGATCCCGGCGACACCGTGGTCTATGAGATCAATGACAAGTCGTTCCTGCTGATCCGCCAGCCGGATGGCGGCGTGCGCGCGTTCTACAACGTGTGCCTCCACCGCGGGCGCAAGCTGCGGCTTGAAAGCGGGCGCTCGATCAATCTGCGCTGCCCGTTCCACGGCTTCACCTGGAACAACGACGGCAGCCTCAAGGAAGTGCCCTGCGCGTGGGACTTCAAGCATCTGGAGGACAAGGACCTCTCGCTGCCCGAGCTCAAGGTCGAGCGCTGGCAGGGCTTCATCTTGGTAACGGAAAACCATGATCTGCCTGGCTTCCGCGAGTGGATCGGCCCCGGTGTCGAGCATTACGACAACTGGCGGCTCGACGAATGCACCACTGGCGCCTGGGTCGCGCGCGTGGTGCCGGCGAATTGGAAGGCCGTGTCCGAAGCGTTCATGGAAGCGTGGCACTCGGTCGTCACGCATCCGCAGATCCTGCCGTTCACCGCAGACGCCAACACGCGCTATGATCTCTACGGCGATCACATGAACCGCGCGATCACGCCCAATGGCACGCTTTCGCCCCACCTCAAGGGCAAGGACCAGCTCTATGTGATCGACAAGCTCGCCGATTTCCTCGGCGCAGGGGATGGGCGCGGCCGCCGCAACGCGACCGACCGTGACGATCTCAAGGGCTTCGATCCGGCCGATCCGCTGCTCGCGCGCAAAGTGCTGGCGCAGGCCAACCGCGAGGGCTTTGCGGCGATGAACGGCCATGACTATTCCGAGGTGTCGGACAGCGAGATGCTCGACAACCTGACGTACAACATCTTCCCCAACTGGTCGCCCTGGGGCGGGTTCGTGCCCAATATCGTCTATCGCTGGCGGCCGTGGAAGGATGCCGATCACTGCCTGATGGAAGTGCGCATCCTGATGCGCGCGCAAAAGGGCGAGAAGCCCGCGCGCGGCCCGGAAATGTTCATGATCCCCGACGATCAGCCGTTCACGTATGCCTCGCACCTGATTGGTGCGGCGCTGGCCGGGGTGTTCGATCAGGACATGGAAAACCTGCCGCATGTGCAAGCGGGTATGAAAGCCTCGAAGAACAAGCGGCTCGAACTCGGCCACTATCAGGAAACGCGCATCCGCCAGTTCCATGGGACGATGGACAAATACCTCTCGGGCGAACTGCCCAAGACGTGATGCCGTCGTGATCCTGGGCCTCCACCACACCAGCATCACCACCGGCAACTTGGACCGGCTCGCGGCGTTCTACCGCGACCAGTTGGGTTTTGTGGTGGTGCTGGAAACCGCGTGGAACGGCGACAACGCGCAGGCTGACACGATCTTCGGCCTCACCGGCACGGCGGTGCGCATGGTCATGCTGCGCACTGCCAATGCCTTTCTCGAACTGTTCGAATTCGCCCAGCCCGCCAGCCCGGAGCGCGGTCCGGACCGGCCGGTGTACCATCAGGGCCTGACGCATATCTGCATCGCGGTCGATGATCTGGAGGCCGAATACGCCCGGCTTTCCGCCGCCGGGATGCCGTTCAACAGCGCGCCGCAGCACGTGCCGGGCCTGTGCCGCGCGGTCTATGGCCGCGATCCGGATGGCAATCTGATCGAGCTGATCGAGCCCGATCCCGCCGGGCCGTTCGCGCTCAGCCGTTAGAGTTCCACCACGACTTTGCCGATATTGGCCCCGGTAAACAGCTTGGTGAACGCTTCGGGCGTCGCTTCCAGCCCGTGGCTCACTTCGAACGGCAGTTTGAGCTGCCCTGCCGCTGCCCAGCGCGCCAGTTGCGGGTTGAACGTGGCCTCGCGCGCATAGAAATCGGGCGAGAAGAACCCTTCGATGCGCAGCCGCTTCATCAAGACCTGATCGAAGCGGTAGGGGCCCGGCACCGGCCCGGGCGCAGTGTAGTTGGTCAGCAGCCCGCAGATCGCGACTCGCCCGTACAGCGCCATCTGGCCCAGCGCGGCATCGAGGATCTCGCCGCCGACATTGTCGAAATAGAGGTCGATGCCATCGGGGCAAAGCCGCGCCAGTTCGCCCGCAACATCGCCCGCCTTGTAATCAATCGCCGCGTCGAACCCGTAGTCGCTGGTGAGCAGCGCGCATTTCGCCGCGCCCCCCGCAATGCCGATGACCCGGCACCCCAATGCCTTGGCGATCTGCCCCGCCATGATCCCGGTGCAGCCCGCCGCTGCGGAGACCACGAACGTCTCGCCCGCCTTGGCCGCGCCCGTCTCGACCACGCCGACATAGGCCGTCCAGCCATTCGCGCCGTAAATGCCGACAAAGTCTTTAAGGTCCGCGTGCGCATCATCCAGCCTGGTGCAATAGGCGGTCGCCGGATCGACCAGCGAATAGTCCGCCCACTGGCCATAGCAGCGCACCCGGTCGCCCACCGCATAGCCGGGATGCCGCGTTTCGGTCACCACGCCCAGCACAGTGCCGATCAGCTTGTCGCCCAGCGGCGTGCCAGGCTGGTAGCTGTCCTCGCGGTCGGTCATGTACATGCGCGTGCCGCTGTCCATCGAGAGCACTTTGTTGGCGATCACGATCTGGCCCTCGCCAGCCACGGGCACCGGCTCCTCGCGCAAGGCAAACGCTTCGGCATAGCCATTGCCGATGGGGCGCTGTGCCAGAATCCAGTGCCGGTTGTGCGTGGTCATGCCTTCGTCCTTCGCTGCGTACCGCAGCATCAAGCCCAGATCGCCCCGCAAAGGTACTGGCGGAAATGACTGGCCCCCTCCCTCTTTTGGGGAGTGGGCGGCGCTTGGCTTTGCCGATAGCTTCCGCCAAAATCCCGGGAGATATGCCTTGACCACGAAGACGCTCCGCACGTTCTGCCGCTTCTGCCATGCCAGCTGCGCGATGCTGGTCGATGTCGAGGGCGACAAGGTCAAGGCCGTGCGCGGCGATCCGGAAAACACGCTGTTCAGCGGTTATACCTGCGTGAAGGGCCGCCAGATGCCCGAGATGCACAACGTGGCCGAGCGCATCCTGCGCCCGCTGGTGCGGCGTGATGGCCAGTTTGTCGAGACCTCGACGGCTGAGGCGCTGAAGCTCGTTGCTGACAAGATCAAGGCGGTGATTGCCGAGCACGGGCCGCACAGCGTGGCGCTCTATTGCGGCACCAATGCCTTCCAGAACAGCGCGGTGCTCGGCACGTCCTATGCGCTGGCCGAGGCGATCGGCACGCGCAACTACTACACCAGCGTCACGGTCGATCAGCCCGCCAAGGTGTTCACCACCGCGCGCTACGGCCAGTGGATGGGCGGGCCGAACAATTTCGAAGAGTCCGATGTCGTCATGTTCGTCGGCAACAATCCGCTGGTCTCGCACTACACGCCGAGCGGCGGCGTCCCGCCGTTCTCGCCCTCGCGGCGGCTGCGCGATGCCAAGGCGCGCGGGCTCAAGGTGATTGTGGCGGACCCGCGCGAAAGCGACACCGGCGTGCTCGCCGATCTCTATCTGCAAGTGAAGCCCGGCGAGGACCCGGCGCTGCTGGGCGGCATGCTGCACGTGATCATCGAGGAAGGGCTCTACGACCGCAATTTCGTCGCCGCCTATGTCGATGGGTTCGATGAACTGGCCGAGGCGGTGAAGGACTATACCCCTGATCTCGCCGCGCAGCGCGCCGGGATCAGCGCGGAGCAAGTGGTTGCGGCGGCGCGGATGTTTGCCAAGGCCGCGAAGGGCCGGGTGGTCACCGGCACCGGGCCGGAAATGGCCGGGCAGGGCGTGCTGACCGAATATCTCGTCACCGCGCTCAACGTGGTCTGCGCGCGGTTCAATCAGGCGGGGGACAAAGTCGCCAACCCGATGGTGTTCATGCCTTTCGCAGCGGGCCCCAAGAAAGCGCAAGTCGCGCCGCCGATGCCGATGTTCGGCGAAGGCTTTGCCCAGTCGCGCATCCGGGGCATTGGCAAGCTCGGCACTGAAATGCCCTGCCCGGTGCTGGCGGACGAGATTCTCACCCCCGGCGAGGGTCAGGTCAAAGTGCTGATCTCGATCGGCGGCAATCCCGAGATCGCTTTCCCGAACCAGCGCAAAGTGCGCAAGGCACTCGAAACGCTGGACATGTTCGTGCAGGTCGATCCGTTCATGTCGGCCAGCGCCAAGCGGGCGGACGTGATCCTCGCGCCCAGCATGTGCCTTGAGCGGGAGGACATCAACAACGTCTCGCAGCCGTTCTGCGAGGAGCCTTATGCCCACTACGCCGAAGCGATGGTTCCGGCGCCGGGCGATACGATGGACGAATACGAGATGCTGTGGTGGCTGGCCAAGCACTTGGAGCTGGAGCTGAAACTGCCGGGTGGTCCGTGCCCGATGGATGCGGTGCCGGACAAGATGACAATGCTCGATCTGATATCGCACGGCAGCCTCGTGAAGCCGAGCCAGGCGCGGGCGGATTCGCTGGCGAGCGCGACGCCGGGCGGCGCAGTGCTCTATCCCGCCGCCCACGCCACGATTGCACCGGCCGATCCCGATGCTGCGCACAAATTCCAGCTGGGGGCGGGCGCGATGCCTGCAGCATTTGCCGGCTATGCCAAAGCGCAGCCCGAGGCGGACGGCTTCGATTTCCGCCTGATCTCGCGCCGGTCCAAGCACCGCTACAACAGCAACGGCCACGTCTCTGCGTTTCTGCGCCAGAAGATGCCGACCAACCCGGCGTTCTTCCACCCGGACGATCTCGCCGCGCTGTCGCTGGCGGAAGGCGACGTGATCGAGATCACCTCGCGCGTGGCGACGATCCACGCTGTCACGCAGGCGAGCGACAAAGTGCGGCGCGGGGTGATTTCGATGTCGCACGCCTGGGGCAGCGACGATGCGGGCAAGGACGAAGTGCGCGATCAGGGAGGCTCGACCAACCGCCTGATCGACGACGCGGTGGACATGGACCCGATCACCGGCATGGTACTGCAAAGCGCGATTCCCGTGCGGGTCAGCGCGGCCTGAGGGCCCACTGACCCCGGCGCGGCAATGACGAAAGGGTGCGTTTCAGATCCGCCACAAAGAAAATGCCGCCCCGGTTTCCCGAGGCGGCAGGATGTCCAACCGGGTTGCCCCGGCTGGCGCTGAAGTAGGCTTACATCTTGAACGTGGCTTCCACGAAGACCTGACGGCCGCGGTTGAGGTTGACGTTGCGGTCGTCGCCGCCTCCGAACGGGCGTGCGCCGCTCGAGAGGACATAGCGCTTGTCGGCAATGTTGATGCCCACCAGCGCCAGCTTCCACTTGCCGTCCGGTTGACCAATCGAGATGCCGCCATCAACCGTTGCGAAGGCACTCTGGATCGGATCGTTCACGCTGGTCGTGTCGGTGTAGTAGCTGCTTGAGTATTGGAGGTTGCCGTGCGCGCCAAACTCCATCGACGAGCTGATCGGTGTGGTGAAATCGAAACCGATGTTTCCTGCCCATTCCGGCGCGCGCGAAGCAGAACGGCCTTCGAGCGGAGATCCGTCGATTTGCGAGGCCAGCGGCTTCGTGAACTTCGCGCTGGTGTAAGCCAACGCACCGTTAATGCGCAGGCCCTCAATCGGCGTGCGCCAGTTGAGATCCATATCGAAGCCCTTCGTGGTCAGCTCCGACGCGTTGAAGGTGCGGAACTGAATCGTTGCTGCGTTGAAAACCTGCAGCTGCAGATCGGTGAACTTGTAATAGAACAGTGAGGTATTGATCGTGAGCTTGCGATCAGCGAGCTGTGCTTTCACACCGAGTTCGCCGCCCTTGGCGCGCTCGGACTTGTACACCAGACCTGCTGCAACTGCGTCGCGCGTTGCCGGGTCGTTGAAGCCCAGCAGGTTCGAGGAAGGCAGGGCGCTGTTGTCGATGCCACCCGATTTGTAGCCGGTCTTGTACGCGGCATAGATGTTCAGATCATCCGAGGCCTTGTAGCGCAGCGTGACTTCGGGCGAGTAGTTGGTGTCCTTGAACGGGATCGGTCCGGAGAAGAACCCGCTCTTGATGAAAGCCGGGCCTGCCGAGAGGAAGGCATGGACATAAGGCACGGTGATCGTGTTGACCTTGT
>CAIKKO010000341.1 GCA_903828025.1 uncultured Sphingomonadales bacterium | reverse complement strand
GTTTCGGCGGACTGGATGTTGACCAGGTTGACCGCCTGAAGCTGCTCGACCCGCGCGGCATCGGCGCGGCGGGCGGTGACGATGATGTCGGTTTTGGCGTCGGCCGCTTCTGCATGCGCGGCAATGGGCGCGAGCGACCCGATCAGCAGCGCTGCGGTCGAGCAGGCGGAATACCAGTGGGTAGAGGCGGCCATCATGTTTTCCCCGAAGTGCGAACGCCGTCCGGCGGCGTTTTCGGGGGCCTCGCTGCACCTGCGAAGTGACAATCGCTTGATGGATTTGGGTCAGATCCGGGACATTACCGATTTGTAATGCAATGCCTTACCGAATGAAATCCTCACGTTATATCCGAATTTGCCCCTTGGTCTGGCTTGCGTTGCAGCAATACGATCGCGGGCAGCACCAGCGTGACCAGCGGCACGGCGGCGGTCAGCCCGAAGATGATCGCAGTGGCGAGCGGCTGCTGCAGCCCTGCGCCCCGGCTAAATCCCAGCGCCAGCGGCGCGAGCGTGAGGATCGCGATTCCCGCCGACATCAGAATCGGGCGCAGGCGCTTGGCCCCGGCGCGGGCAAGGTGCGCGGCATCAAGCGGGCGCGCGGGATCGATCTCGGCGAGGAAGAAGATCGAAAGTTCGGTGACCATGCCCACGACCATCGTCAGCCCCATCAGCGCCGAAATGTTGAGTTCGATCCCGGTTGCCCAGAGCCCCGCCAGCACCGCGCAGGCGCTGAGCAGGGCGGTGGCGAGCGCGGCGAGTGTCCAGCGCAGCCGTTCGAACAGTACGGTCACGAGCAGCGCGGTGAGCAGCAGCGCGGCGGCGAACACGAGCGACAGGTCGGCAAAGCTCTTCTGCTGTTCGGCATAGAGCCCGCCGTAATCGACCCGGATCGAGGCGGGCAGGTGCAGCGCGGCCACCTGCGCGCGCACCGCCTTCATCGCGGTGCCAAGGTCCGTCCCTTCCAGCCGCGCGGTAACCGCGACGAAGGGGGCCAGATCCTCGCGCGTCTGCTGCTTCTGCCCGGCAACAACGGTGATCTGCGCGATCTGGCCGAGCGTAACCGAGCGGCCATCGGGCGTGACCAGCGGCAGCCTCGCCAGCGTCGCGACCCGCGCCGCCAGTTCGGGCGCGCCGCGCACCCGCACGGTGACAAGCTGCTCGCCGATGCGCACCGAGGTGGCGGGCACGCCGCCGATCAGCGCGCCGACCTGATCCGAAACGGCCCGCGCGTCGAGCCCGGCCTGTGCCGCCGCGCCCGCATCTATGCGCAGCGCCACCGCATCGCCTGCCACGCGCTGCCCGTCGACGATCTCGACCACGCCGGGGATGCTGCCTAGCGCCTTGGCCACGCGCCCGGCGGCGGTATCGAGCGCGGCGCTGTCCTGGCTGAACAGCTTGACCTCGACCGGCTGGGGCACGGCGGTCAAGTCGCCGATCAGATCTTCCATCAGCTGGGTCAGCTCGATCTCCAGCCCGGGAACCTGCGCGGCGATCTTCTGGCGGATTTCCGCCATGACCTCCTCCACATCGCGGCGCGACCCGCCTTTCATCCGCACGAAGAAATCGCCCTCATCGGCTTCGCTCAGCCCGCCGCCGAGTTGCGCGCCGGTGCGCCGCGAATAGCTCGCGACTTCGGGGGTGGCGGCGATGATCGCTTCGACCTGCCCGAGCAAGCGGTTGGTATCGGTCAGCGCCGCGCCGGGCCGCGCCTTGTAATCGAGCACGAAGCCGCCTTCGTCCATCGCGGGCATGAAGCCCGAGGGCACATGGTTCCACGCCAGCCAGCCGAGCAGCGCGCCGCCGATCCCGACAAGGCACACGGCAAGACCGGGCCGCGCCAGCACCCGCGCTGCGCCGCGCTCATAGGCGTGCACCGCGCGGTCGGTCAGCTGTTCGGCGCGGCGCGCGGCGGCGACATCTTCATCACGCAGCCAGTGCGCGGCGATCAGCGGGATCACCACGCGCGCGTAGAGCGCCGAAAGCGCAAGGCTGGCGACCATGGTGACGGCCAGGGCCTTGAAGAAGCCGCCGGTCACGCCCGTGACGAACGCGAGCGGCAGGAACACGACCATCGTCGCGAGCGTCGAGCCGAGCAGCGGCCGGTGCATTTGCGCGGCGGCGGCCAAGCGGCTGGGCGCATCGGGCGCGGTGCCTTCCTCCATGCGCCGCATCACGTGCTCGAGCATGACCACCGCATCGTCGATGATCAGGCCCACCGCCGCCGCCATGCCGCCCAAGGTCATGATATTGAAGCTGAGCCCGAAGCCATAGAGGAGCAGCGCGGTGCCCGCGAGCACGGCCGGAAGCGTGATCGCCGTGATCAGCATCAGCCGCCACGAACGCAGGAATACGTAGAGCACGAGCCCGGCCAGCACCGCGCCGAACAGGATCGCATCGCGCACCGCTTCCGCCGCGCCGGTCACCAGTTCGCTCTGGTCGTAATAGGGCGAGACGTGGACGCTCGGGGGAATACCGGCGCTTTTGAGCCGGGCGCCCACCGCCTGCACGATCGCCACCGTATCGCCCGCCAGCGCTTGCCGCACGTTGATCAGCACCGCCGCGTGGCCATTGGCGGTGACGCGAGTGAAATCGGGCGCGGTGGCGGGATGGATCGACGCGATCTGGCCGAGCGTGACCACCCCGCCGCCTGTGCTCCTGATCGGGATCGCGGCGAGCGCCGCGCTGCTTTCCACCCGCTGATCGGCCAGCACCAGATAGAGCCGGTGGCGGTCCTCGATCCGTCCGGTGCCCTCGACGATATTGGCATTGGCTACCGCATCGCGGACCGCGGTGATCGAAAGGCCCAGTCCGGCCAGCTTGGCGGGATCGACATCGACTGCCAGCTCGCGCGGCGATCCGCCCAGAATATCGACCCCGGCGACGCCCGGCACGCTGGTCAGCGCGGGGCGCACTTTCAGCTCGGCAATCTGGCGCAGGCTCGCCTGATCGAGGCTGTCAGACGTCAGCGCCATGCCCAGCACCGGGAAGATCGTCGGGTCCATGCGCCGCACGACGAAGCGGGTGCCCGGCGGCAGATCGGGCGCGGTTGCGGCCAGCGCGGCTTCGGTGGCGAGCTTGGCCGCAACCATGTCCTCGGCCCACGCGAAATTGAGCGCGACTTCGGCCGAGCCCCGGCTGGTGGTCGAGCGCAGCCGGGTCACGCCCGGCACGGCGCGCAGCGCGGTCTCGACCGGGCCGGTGATTTCCAGCGCCATCTGGCTGGCATCGCGCTCGCCCGCATCAATCGAGACGACCACGCGCGGATAGGACAGCAGCGGAAACAGACTGACCGGCATGCGCGTTGCGGCGATGATCCCGCCCAAAGTCAGCAGCAGCACCGCCAGCGCAATCGCGCGGGAATGGCGGGCAAAGGACCCGGCGGCAGCGTTCACTTGAGCCGGACCTTCATCCCGTCTTCGAGCGCGGTGCCGCCGTCGGTCACCACCGTATCGCCCGGGGCGAGGCCTGCGGTGATCGCGGCGCGGTCGCCGTTGCTCGCGCCCACCGTCACGTCATGGCGATGCGCGATATTGCCCGCAACAACATAGACATAAGGCTGCCCGCCATCATCGAGCAGCGCGGCATAAGGCACGGTAAGCGCCGCAGCGTGCCCGCCCGGCAGCGCCAGCACCGCGCTGAGCGCCTCGCCCGCGCCGATCCCCGGCGGCACTGCGGCAAAGACCGCGCCGAGCCGGGTGGCCGGATCGACCACCGGATCGACCGCGATGATTTTGGCGCCAAAACTGTGCTCGCCGCCCGCCGTGCGAATGGTCAGCCCCGCGCCAACGGCCACGCGCCGCGCCAGCGCAGGGTCCGCGCCGAAGCGCGCCCGTCCCGCGCCGCCGACGGCAATCGTGGCGATTGTCGCGCCGGGCTGGACGATCTCGCCGGGAGTCGCCGCGATGGTTTGGACAAAGCCCGCCACTGGCGCGCGCAAGGTCAGCTGGCCGGTGCGTGCCGAAAGGCTGGCAAGCGTGGCGCTGGCGGTGGTCGCGGCAGCGCGCGCTGATTCGACTTCGGCATCGCTCACCAGTCCGTCACGGCGCAGGCGTTCGGCGCGGGCGGCGGCGAGCGCAGCCGCTTTGGCGTCGGCGCTGGCCTTGGCGAGGTCGAGCCGGGCTTGCGGGCTGGGCGTGAGCTGCGCCACCGGTGTGCCAGCCGCCACGGGTGTGCCGACTGGCGCAAGAATCCGGGCAAGGCTGGCCTCGACCGGCGCGGAGAGCGCAGCGCTGCCCGTGCCGCCCGCTTCCACGGTGCCATAGAGCGTCACGCTCTCGCCCACCGAGCCTGCCTCCGCGCGCGCCACTTTGACCAGCGCGACGGGTGCGGGCTCTGCCTCGTCTCCTGAGGGCGCGGCGGAGCATCCAGCAAGGGCCAGCAGCATGAGGGCGGTCAGGGCGGCTCTCACTGCCAGCCCTCGCGCAAGTGGCCGGTCAAGAGTTCAAGCGCGATCATGCGTTCCCCTTCATCCTGCTCGGCCTGGGCATCCTGATACTGCCGGTCGCGCAGCGCCTGCGCGGCGGCCTCCGCGCTGGCAAGCGAAACATCACCGCGCGCCGCTGCTTGCTGCGCCGATTGGGCATAGCGTTCCAGTCCCGGCAATTCCTCGCCGATTTTCGCGCGTTCGGCGCGGGCGAGCGCGATCCCGGCCAGCGCATCGGCGATATCGGCGCGGGTCTGGTGCAGGCGGCCTTCGTATTCGACGCGCAAGGCCTCACGCGTGGCGCGCTCGACCGCGATCCCGCCGCGCCCCCGGTTCCACAGCGGCAAGGTGAAATCGAGCGCGGGGCCAAGCGTATGGTTGCCGGCCGTGTCGCGGCTGCTGTTGAGCGTGAGGCCCAGCGCCGGAAACTGATCGAGCACCGCCTTGCGGACAGCGGCCTCCTCGGCATCATAGCCCGCGCGCAGTGCCGCGAGATCGGCGCGGCTGGCCATCGCCTGCCCGAACAAGGCGGCGCTTTCGGGAAGCAGGGCACTGACCGCTGCCTCGGGCGCGAGGCTCAGCATCTGCGTCGGCGGCAGGCCAAGCAAGCAGTTGAGCGCGGCCCGCGCGGTGTCCAGATCGCCCTTCGCGGTGCGCAGCCGTTCGCCAGCGTCGAAGGCGGCCGCACGAGCGGACTGCAGCTGATCCGCCGAGAGATCCCCCCGCCCGGCTGCACTCTGCGTGCGCTCAAGCAGCCGGTGCGCGCTGGCGGCGGAGGTTTCGAGCAGCACCGTCTGCGCTGTCAGCGCCCGGACGCGCAGCGCCTGCTGGCGGGCGAGGCACGCGGTCTGCCACTCGCTCCACGCCAGATCGAGCCGGGCCTGCGCGGCACTGGCCCGCGCGCCCGCACGAACCGCGCCGCGCGTGCGCAAGGCATTGAGATCGAGCCCGAGCGCACCGGCGATATTGACGAACGGGTCAGGCCCGGAAATCACTTTGTCCGCGCCGATGCTGAACGTGGGATCGGGCAGCAGCCCGGCGGCCATGGCTTGCGCCTCGGCCACGCCGGTCTGTGCGCGTAGGGCCTTGAGATCGGGATTGCCGATCACCGCAATCACCGCAATCGCATCACCGGTAAGCGGCGCGGCCAGATCTATGGTCACCGGGCGCAGAAAGGGCCGCTGGAGCGCGGCGGCCTCACGCTGCAACAGCGCGAGATCGGCCGGTGCCGCTTCCGGGGGCGCAGAAGCAAGCGGCAGAGGCGCATAAGGCGCGCAGCCGGAAACGATGCCCAGCGCCAACACGAGAGCCGGGAAGGCACAGAAACGCGCAAGCCCGGGCAGGCCAGGTCGCTCGGGCGGTTTCCGCATGGGCGGCAAGAGAGCACTCCAGTACGATGCAGCGGCGCGGCGCAGTCGCCAAGCACGGCACTTGCCGCATCACGGCGGTCCGGTCCAGACCGCTTTGCGGCCATAGCGGGTTTGCCTGCCATGCCGGTCTGGCGGATCGGCGGGGCATGGCAGGATAAAAAAATTGTGTCGCTGGGGTTAACGATCCTTTAACCACCTTGGTCATGGTCCGGACGATTGGAACACTTCCCTTTTCGATCAGCATCTTGCTGCTGGCCTTTGGATTCGGTTTTGTCGCCCATTCCCCCTTCGTCGAGGGCTCGGCCGCCCGGGCCATGAATCCTCGAGCCATGGATCAAGGCCCCGTTCTGGCGAATCCCGCTGCGACGGAGCGAGCGCAGTGCGGGCCGGATCCCACACCCGCCCCCGCTGAGGCTTGGGCTGAGGCTGGGGCGAATGCGCTCCCGCCGCCGCCCAGCC
>CAIKKO010000340.1 GCA_903828025.1 uncultured Sphingomonadales bacterium | reverse complement strand
GCTGGCGGCATGCATCGCGCGCACCAGCATCTCTTTGCCGGTGCCGCTTTCGCCTTCGATGAGCACGGTATTCTGCGTGCGTGCCGCTTTGGCGGCCACCGCGAGCGCGGCGCGGAGGCTGGGCGCGGCCCCGATCATCGAATCGAAATCGAGCGTGCCGGTGAACTTCTCGGTGAGCGGCTGCAGCTCATCGGGCGATTCTTCGCGCTTGGTGGCAGCGCGCAGCGCCTGAAGCAGACGGTCTGGCGCGACCGGCTTGATCAGATAGTCCGATGCCCCCGCGCGCATCGCCTCGACCGCGAGCAGCGGCGAGGCGCTGGTGGTGATCATCAGAATCGGCAGCGCGGGCCGCCGGGCCTTGAGCTCGGCAATCAGGGCGCAGGCGTTGTCGCCGGGCACCCACTGGTCGAGCACGATGGCGTCGAGCTGCATGCCCTGGCGCGTGCCGAGCGTGGCGATCGCGGTCTCTGAATCGCGTGCGATGATGGTGCGCCAACCCTCGCGTGCTGCCAGCGCCGAAATCAATCGGCACTGCGCGGGCTCGTCATCAATCAGCATCAGCAGGCGATCAATGGGCTCTGCCATGGCTTTCCCGGTCCTTTTGCATAGTCGCGGGTCTAGCCGAATTGGGTAAAGAGCAGATTAAGTCCGCAGGCATCACTTCTGCTTGAGCCGCGGGGACGAGATGGTTAGACAAAGCCCCATACTGTTCGCAGTGATGGCATCAGAAAGGACATACCATGGGCTCTACCAGCAGCACGGCCAGCAACATGAAGGCGGCCACGGCCACCTATGAAAGTTTCGTGGGCATGATCAAGATCGCCGTGCCGGTGATCTCGCTGATCGTGGCCGGCGTCGTCGTACTCCTCGCTTCCTGAGCCGCGAATGGGGGCGACAACCACGATCGCGGTCTTGCGCGAGCGGGCCAGCGGCGAGCACCGGGTGGCGGCAACTCCGGAAACGGTGAAGAAATTCATCGGTCTGGGGGCCGCAGTCCGCATCGAAGCTGGCGCTGGTGCTGGCGCGTCGATCAGCGACGAGGCCTACCGCACGGCGGGGGCGGAGATCGTGGATACCGGCGCGGCGCAGGGCGCGGATATCGTGCTGGGCGTGCAGGGCCCCGACGTGGACCTGCTGGCAGGGGTCAACCCCGGCGCATGGATCGCCGCTTCGCTCGATCCGTTCGGTCAGCGCACCCGCGTCGATGCGTATGCGGCAGCGGGCCTTGAAGCGCTGGCGATGGAGTTCATGCCGCGCATCACCCGTGCGCAGTCGATGGACATCCTCTCCTCGCAGTCGAACCTCGCCGGTTACAAGGCGGTGATCGTGGCGGCCGATATCTATGGCCGCGCCTTCCCGATGATGATGACCGCCGCGGGCACTGTCAGCGCGGCCAAGGTCTTCGTGATGGGCGTTGGTGTCGCGGGGCTTCAGGCCATCGCCACCGCGCGGCGTCTGGGCGGGCAGGTTTCCGCTACCGACGTGCGCTCGGCCACCAAGGAGCAGATCCAGTCGCTCGGTGCCAAGCCGATTTTCGTGGAAAACGTCGCGGGGATCGAAGGCGAAGGCGCGGGCGGCTATGCCACCGAGATGAGCCCGGAATACCAGGCGGCACAGGCCGAACTGGTGTCCAGCCACATCGCCAAGCAGGATATCGTGATCACCACCGCGCTGATCCCGGGCCGCCCCGCACCGCGCCTCATCACCGATGCGCAGATCGCGACAATGAAGCCCGGCTCGGTGATCTTCGATCTCGCCGTTTCGGCAGGCGGCAACGT
>CAIKKO010000339.1 GCA_903828025.1 uncultured Sphingomonadales bacterium | reverse complement strand
GACACGCTGGTCTATGCCTCGTTCTCGAAGGGCTACAACAGCGGCGGGTTCGCGGGCGGGGCCTCGACCGACGCGCTGCAGCTCGCGCCGTTCAATTCCGAAAAGCTCTATGCCTATGAAGTGGGCCTCAAGACCGAGCTGATGGACCGCAAGCTGCGCTTCAACACCTCGGCGTTTTACTATGACTACCGCGATCTGCAGGTGTTCGTGTTCGATTTGACCGGCCCGATCCCGGTGCAGCGCAAGCTCAACGCGGGCAATGCGGCGATTTACGGGCTTGAGGCCGAAGTGACCGTGCGGCCGACGCGCAACATCGACGTGTTCGGTGCGGCGACTTTCATGCACAGCGAATACAAGAAGTTCGCCGCGCTAGGCGGGGTGAGCTATTCGGGCAACCGGCTGGTCAACGCGCCCAAGTTCGCGTTCTCGGGCGGGGTCAACCTGACCGTGCCGCTGGGCAATGCGGGCGCGCTCAAGGCCCGGGTCGATGGCACCTATGCCTCTTCGATTGCGCTGTTCCCGGACAATGCGGCGAACACCGAAGTCAAGGCGCACGGCCAGATCAACGCGCGGCTGGGCTGGCAGGCCCCTTCCAAGACATACGAGGTGGCGCTGTGGGTCAAGAACCTCAACAGCGCGCGCTATATCTCCTCAATTGCGCCAGTTATCACGCAGGACCAGATCAACTACAACGATCCGCGCACCTTCGGGGTGCAGCTGGTGGCGCATTTTTGATGCCTAAGGCGTTGATGAGAGGCACGAAAATCGCATGACCGACGTACATGGCTGGCTCGCGCAGTTCGGGCAGGCGATTGCTTGCGGAGATGACAACGCGGTCGCGGCGCTGTTCCTGCCCGAGGGGTTCTGGCGCGATCATGTCGCCTTCGGCTGGACCTTGGCGACGCATGAGGGCGCAGCGGCCATCGCGGCGTTTGCAGCGGCGCGCGGGGCGGCAACCGGCGCGTCCGACTGGCAGAGCGAGGCCCCGGAAGGCGCGAGCGAGGGCTACATCAGCTTCGAAACCGCGCTGGGCCGGGGGCAGGGCTATCTGCGCCTCGCGGGCGACAAGGCGGTCACGTTCTACACCGCGCTCCACGAACTCAAGGGCTTCGAGGAGCCGCTGGGCAGCCGCCGTCCCACCGGGCTGGTGACGGACACCGAAGGGCGCGGGCGCAGCTGGAAGCAGCTGCTTGCGGACGAAACCGCCAGCTATGGCGCGGGCAAGAACCCTTATGTGCTGGTGATCGGCGCGGGGCAGGGCGGGCTGGTGATCGGCGCGCGGCTGCGCATGCTCGGCGTGCCGTGCCTGCTGGTCGACAAGCATCCGCGCATCGGCGACCAGTGGCGCTCGCGCTATTCCTCGCTGACCCTGCACGATCCGGTCTGGTACGATCACATGCCCTATGTGCCTTATCCGGCGCACTGGCCGGTCTATCCGCCCAAGGACAAAGTGGCCGACTGGCTGGAGTACTACGCCGGGATGATGGAAGTGCCGGTGTGGACTTCCACCGAATGCACCTCGGCCCGGCGCGATCCGGCGAGCGGCACGTGGACGGTGCAGCTGAAGCGCGGCGATGAAGACATCACGCTCCATCCCGAACACGTCATCATGGCGCTGGGCAATGCCGGGTTCCCGCGCATGCCCGACATCGCGGGCGCGGAGAGCTTCAAGGGCCCGCTGCTCCATTCGAGCGCGCATCCGGGCGGCGAGGGGCTGGCGGGCGAGCGCGTCATCGTGATCGGCGCGAACAACAGCGCGCACGATATCGCGATGGATCTGGTGATCCACGGCGCGCAGCCGGTGATGATCCAGCGCAGTTCCACGCATATCATCCGCCAGTCGAACATGACCGATGTGATGCTCAAGCCGATCTATTCGGAAGAGGCGGTGGCGGCGG
>CAIKKO010000338.1 GCA_903828025.1 uncultured Sphingomonadales bacterium | reverse complement strand
TGCACCCGCAGATAAAGCGCGAAGGTTAAGGATTCTCAATCCGCCCCGCGCCAGAGTCACGCCACAGCGCAAACCGCGCCAGCTTGCCCGCCGCCGGGACCAGCGCATCAATCGCGCGGGCGGGTTGCATTGCCTTCAGAATGACGGGATCAGCCGCGTTCATCCCGCCCGTCAGCGCGCCGAACGCGGGGAGGATCAGCCGCCGCTCGCTCGCCACCGCACACGGCCGCGCCACCCGGCGGCCGCGCGCGGTGACCGCGAACTTGGGGTGGAAATGGCCGGAAAGCTCGGGTTCGGCCGCGCCGGGCCGGGCTTCATGGCGCAGCATGATGCCCGCGACGGCCAGCTCGGCCATGCCTTGTGCTGCGGTCGCGGCGTCCTTGGTATCGTGGTTGCCGGTGATCCACACCCACTCGGTCGCGCGCGTGAGCGCGGCGAGCATGCCCGCAGCATAAGGCTCCAGCCGCGCGGGGCCGTGGCTGTCATGAAAATTGTCGCCGAGGCAAAATACCCGCCGCGCGCCGGTTTCGCGGATCGCACTGGCGATTCGCTCCAAGGTCTCGCGGCTGTCATAGGGCGGCAGCATCTGGCCATGCTGCGCAAAAAAGCTCGCCTTCTCGAGGTGCAGGTCCGCAACCAGCACAGCGCGCTCCTCCGCCCAATAGAGCGCGCGCGACGGGGCGAGCGCGAACTCCTGTCCGGCGAAAGCAAATGGGGCGAACGAAACGGGAACCATGCACGACCCTTGCCGGATCGCAATTCGCTTGGCAAGACTTGGCGCATGAGCACTGCACCGACCGCCGAAGCGGCTTCCGACTGGAGCCCCCACACCGCCCGCGCCCGCGCCTGGTTTGAAAGCCTGCGCACGCGCATCTGCAACGCATTCGAGGCGATCGAGCGCGAGGCGGGGAGCGACGCCAGTTTCACCTTCACGCCCTGGAACCGCGAGCATGACGGGGAGCCGGTGGCCGATGGTGGGGGCGGCGTGCAGGGGCTGATGAAAGGCAAAGTGTTCGAGAAAGTCGGCGTCAATGTCTCGACCGTGGGCGGCACATTCAGCGCCGATTTTGCCAAGACCATGAACGGCGCGGACCCGGACAACCCGGCGTTCACCGCCACCGGCATCAGCCTTGTCGCGCATATGGCCAACCCGCATGTGCCCGCCGTGCACATGAACACACGCTTCCTCACCACGCGCAAGGCGTGGTTCGGCGGCGGCGGCGACCTCAATCCGCCGATCCCTTATGACGAGGACACGGCCGATTTCCACGCCAGCTACAAGGCGGCATGCGATGCGCACGATCCGGCCTATTACCCGAAGTTCAAGGCCTGGGCGGACGACTATTTCTACATCCCCCATCGCAAGGTGCATCGCGGCGTGGGCGGGATTTTCTACGACCACCTCGAATGCGCCGACGATGCGGGCTTCGAGGCAAACTTCGCGTTCACGCGCGATGTGGGCGATGCGTTCATGAACATCTACCCCGCGCTGGTGCGGCGGCGGATGGGCATGGACTTCACGCCCGATGACAAGCTGACCCAGCTCGCGTGGCGCGGGCGCTATGCCGAATTCAATCTGGTCTATGACCGGGGCACATTGTTCGGCCTCAAGACCGGCGGCAATATCGACGCGATCCTGATGAGCCTGCCGCCTGAGGCGGTGTGGATTTGAGTGAAGAGGGTTTCGCGCAGAGGCGCAGAGGCGCAGAGGCGCAGAGGCGCGGAGGGATAAGCTTTGGCTGCGAAGCCGCTTTTAAGCTTCCGCATGTGTAGCTGAAAGGGGCCTGCGGCGCAGCGAACTGCCCTCCGCGCCTCTGCGCCTCTGCGCGAAATTCATGCTTCCGTCACACGCACCTTCTGCGGCGCATACGTGCTCCACACCAGCCACAGCAGCACCGCAGCCGGTAGCGGCATCAGGTTCAGCCCCAGCGGCAGCGCGGCGGCGCGGGAGGCGAGGGGGGCGGCCCAGATCAGCACCAGCGCCAGCTTCTCCCACGGCCGCCAGCCCTCCGCCCGCGCGGTGCCGACGAGGAAGAACACCGGCATCGCCAGAAACGGCAGATCGTAGCTGAACAGATAGGGTGAGCCGAGCGCGGTGGCGGCGAGCAGCATCGCGCCGGCAGCCTCGTCGCTCGGGGCGCGGCGCCAGTAGAGGCAGGCGAGCGCGCCGGTGGCGAGCGTGATCAGGCCCTGCCCGATGATGGCGGCGGTGGGGCCAAACAGCACGCGAAACGCCGCATAAGGCGTGCACATGCGCAGGAAGAATTCGCCGCCGGTCTGCGCCATCAAGGTCTGGCTGACGGCAAAGCTCTGCGGATAGGCGCGCCAGGTGTCGATCCCGAACACCAGCAGCGCGGCGAGGCACAGCGCAGCGGCTGAAGCGGCGGCTGCGGCCATTGCGGTCCATTTGCGCCCGGCGGCGAGCCAGAACGGCACCAGCAGCGCAAGATGCGGCTTGATCACCAGCAGGCCAAACAGCGCGCCCGACAGCACTTGCGAGCGCCGCAGCGTCAGCACCGCGGCGACCAGCAGCGCGCCCGTGACAAAGCCGTTCTGCGCGTGGCTGGCGGAAAGATAGGCGGCGGGGAAGGCGAGAATCGCCAGCGTCCCGGCCGCACCCGCGTTCGGCAGACACCGCCGCGCGACCAGAAACCACACCGCCCAGCCCGCCAGCGCCCACACGATCCACGCCGTGCCATAGGGCATCAGCCCCAGCGGCGCGGTGAGGAACAAGTAGGGCGGCGGATTGACATAGGCGACCAGTTGCCCGGTGCCGCTGGCCAATTGCGCGGCCTGCTCGGCGTAGAGATCATAGACCCGCGCCGCCGGTCCGCTCAGCTGCAGCCGCCCCGCGCCCCAGAACGCGAGGAAGTCGCTGCCGACATGGCCGGTCGCCTCGCGGTAGACCTTGAACATCATCGGCAGGTAGGCGACCAGCACCATCGCGGCATAAACGCGCACGCGCCCCGCATCGAGCCACGCGCCCGAACGCAAGGCCTGCATGAGCTGATTGCGCTTCAAAGCCCCCTCCTCTTCAGGGGAGGGG
>CAIKKO010000337.1 GCA_903828025.1 uncultured Sphingomonadales bacterium | reverse complement strand
GGCACAACGCTATGGACGCGCGACCGACGATTGCATGCCGTGGCGGCAGACTTTGGGGTGGCGGCTGCGATCCACTGAACCAATTGCCCTATTTCGCCTGCGCGCGCTCATGGTGGCGGATTACTTCCTGAATCACGAAGCGCAGGAATTTTTCCGAAAATTCGGGGTCCAGCCGCGCGTCCTCGGCCAGTTTGCGCAGGCGTGTGATCTGGCGTTCCTCGCGGCCAGGATCGCTGGGCGGCAAACCGTGTTCGGCCTTGTACGCGCCCACCGCCTGGGTGATGCGGAACCGTTCGGCCAGGATGTGGATCATCGCTGCATCGATGTTGTCGATGCTTTGGCGATAGCCATCCAGCACGGCGTCGTTGCTCATCGTCTCTCCATCCCCCCGGGCGGGCCGGCGCGGCTCAATTGCACCTTGGGAACGCTTAACCATGTAACTTGTGACTTGCCAAGCGCCGGCCCACAGGCCAATCGATGGGGCGATGTCTGCCACGATCCATCCGCTGCCCCGCCGTGGGGCACCCTCGCTGCAGCCGCTCATGGCGCTCGTTGCCGAAGGCATGAACAGTGTCAACGCGGTGATCCTTGACCGGATGCAATCGCGCATCCCGCTGATCCCCGCGCTGGCCGGCCACCTCATTGCGGGCGGCGGCAAGCGCATGCGCCCGATGCTCACGCTCGCGAGCGCTTCGCTGCTCGGCTATGGCGGCAGCCGCCACTACAAGCTCGCCGCGACCGTGGAATTCATCCACACCGCAACTTTGCTGCACGATGATGTGGTCGATGGTTCGGGCATGCGGCGCGGCAAGCAGGCCGCCAATATCATCTATGGCAACCCCGCCACCGTGCTGGTCGGCGATTTCCTGTTCAGCCGCAGCTTCGAACTGATGGTCGAGGACGGCAGCCTCAAAGTGCTGCGCATCCTTTCCAAGGCCTCTGCCGTGATCGCGGAAGGCGAAGTCGATCAGCTCGTCGCGCAGCGGCAGGTCGAAACGAGCGAGGAACGCTACCTC
Source organism: uncultured Sphingomonadales bacterium (assembly GCA_903828025.1). Lineage (GTDB taxonomy): Bacteria > Pseudomonadota > Alphaproteobacteria > Sphingomonadales > Sphingomonadaceae > Novosphingobium. The sequence continues at coordinate 1,214 of CAIKKO010000337.1, read as the reverse complement.
GCGATCATCAACGCCAAGACCGCCGCGCTGTTCGCCGCCGCTTGCCGCATCGCCGCCGTGGTTGCTGAACGCAGCGAGGCGGACGAACTCGCGCTCGATAGCTATGGCCGCAACCTCGGCATCGCGTTCCAGCTGGCGGACGACGCCATCGACTACGATTCGGACGCCTCCGAAATGGGCAAGGATCAGGGCGACGACTTCCGCGAGGGCAAGATGACCCTGCCGGTGATCCTCGCCTACGCGCGCGGCTCGGCCGAAGAACGCGCCTTCTGGCAGGAAGCCATCGCGGGCGACCGCACCTCCGACGCCGATCTGGCCCACGCCATCGCGCTCATCCGCAAGCACGAGGCGGTGAACGCCACCCGCGAGCGCGCGCGGCACTATGCGCAGCGCGCGATTGACGCGATCGCGGCGTTCCCGGCGAGCGCCGCCAAAGCGGCGATGACCGAGGCGGCGGAATTTGCGGTGGCGCGGCGGTATTAGGGGGCGGGGCTTCGTCCTGCCTCACCAAATCCGCTTCACCCCAAATCCGTCAAACAGCGCCTCGTTCGATATCAGCACCATGTCCTCGGCTTGGGCCTGCGCGATCAGCAGGCGGTCGAAGGGGTCTTTGTGGGGGATGGCCATTGCGCCTGCCATGCGGGCGTGGCGCACGGTGATGGGGAGTTCGTCGAAGCCTTGCGCGGCGATGATCGCTTCGAAGTCCTGCGCCAGCAGCGCCCCGCCGGGCAGCTTGCCGATGCGGACCTTAGTGGCGACTTCCATGGCCGAGGCGGCGCTGACGGCGACGGGGTTGGCTTCGTTGGCGATGGCCTCGCGGGCGAGGGGGCTGAGCGCGGGGTCACCGGCCAGCCACCAGATCAGCGCGTGGGTATCGAGCAGCAGGTTCAACCCAGATTCCAGCCGCTGAGTTCCTCCTCGGGCAGCGGCTCGTCAAACCAGGCGTCCATGGCGATCTGGCCCTTGAGCGCGCCGAAGCACCGCTGACCGCGCGGGTTTATCGGCACGATGCGGACCACCGGCACATTGCCGCGCGCGATCACCACGTCGCCGCCCGCGAGCGCGTCGGCAATCAGGCGCGACAGGTTGGTCTTGGCATCATGCACCGAGAACTGGGCCATGGGGGACTCCTTAGCTAACTATATAGCTAATCCCTGCAGATGAGGCAAGGTGGGGACGTGACGCTCCTTCCCCCCTCCACTTCAGGGGAGGGG
>CAIKKO010000336.1 GCA_903828025.1 uncultured Sphingomonadales bacterium | reverse complement strand
GGATTGCGCGTGGAGCCCATGCCGGTGCGCAGGATCTCGCCGTCCGCCAGCACGACTTCCATGCCGCACTGGACCATGAAGTGCTCGCCATAGGGCGTATAGCCCACACCGCGATCAAGCGTGTTGCCGACCGGGCTGGCGATGGGACCGACGGTGGGCACGTCGATCCACAGCGGCAGGTTGTTTTCGGTCAGATAGTCCTTGAGCTGGCGGTAGGTCACGCCCGGCTCGACCAGCGCGGTGCACAGCTCGGGATCGACCGAGATGATCCGGTTCATCCGCTTGAGATCGAGCACCATCTGGCCCGGCGAGGCGGTTGTGGTCTGGCCGTAACCCATGTTCTTGCCAGTGGAGACCGGCCAGACAGGCTGGCGGAATTCATTGGCGATCTTCACGATGGCCTGCACTTCTTCCACGCTCTGCGGGCAGACCGCCCCCACCGGCACATGCTTGCCATAGGGATCGGGCGTGAACGACTTCTTCCACGGCGTCACGGCATCGGTGTCAGCAAACACCCATTCGTCGCCCACGACCTTGCGCATCGCGGCGACAGCCCCGACGAAGTCCCGCTTCCGCACGCCCTTGGCCAGCATGGTTTTGGCTGAACCACCCGTGCCGAGTCCGACAGCGGCCGCACCGGCGACGCCCGCGCCCAGCAGGCTGCGGCGATCAATATTGGCGGTCATTGGCCTTTTTCCTTCGGATCTGCGGCGCTCGTCTGGACCCACTGGGCCAGAGCCTTGAGCTCGGCAGGCGTGATTTCACTGGGGCGGAAGGCGGGCATGGCGTTCTGGCCGTGCCGGACCTGATATTCGACCATCTCGGCGGGAAGGCCCCGCCCGCGGATCACCGGGCCGACATTGCGCCCGTGGCAATAGCCGCAGACCGCCGAGTAGACTTGCTCCGGGCTGCGCTGCGCCTGCACTTCACCAAGCTTCTGAGCCGCTTGAGCCGCTCCCGCCAGCGCAATGCCCGCGCCAAGGACAAGCACCCGCTTCACTGGAATTTCCCCAGCATCATGCCGCCATCAATCACCACGTGGCTCCCTGTCATGTAGTCCGACGCGTCGGATGCCAGCAGCAGCGCCAGCGGTTTGAGTTGTTCGGTTTCCGCCACCGCGCCCAGCGGCACGATCGCATCCCACGCCTTGCGCGCGACCGGATCTTTCTTGAGCCAGCCGCCGCCGATATTGGTCACGAACGGCCCCGGCGCGATGGCGTTGATGCGGATGCGGAAATCGGCGAGTTCCAGCCCCAGCGCGCGCACCATGTGCAGCACGCCGGCCTTCGCGGGCATGTAGGGCAGCCCCACGATGGGTTCAGTCACGAAACCGGCGTTCGAAGCGGTGGTGATGATCGAGCCGCCGCTGCGGCCATTGGCGCGGCCGGGCTGCTTCATGATCCGCACCGCATTGCTTACGGTGTAGAACACCCCCGTCAGGTTGACCGAGATCGACTTGTCCCCAATTTATGCCTCCAATAATAACTAAGATTTTAGCAATCTTGGATGGCATGCATCCATGACCACAACATTTTCCATTTT
>CAIKKO010000335.1 GCA_903828025.1 uncultured Sphingomonadales bacterium | reverse complement strand
TAGTTCAGCGTGGCCGAGGCATCGAGCAGGCCGTAGCTGGGCTGGATATCGTTGAAGATCGCGAACGTGCCCAGCGAGTAGCTGTCGATCCACGAATAGCCGGTAGTGAGCGTCACCTTGGTATCGGCGTTCAGTTCGCGCGCATAGGTGCCGCGCACGGTGAAGTTGTTGCTGGGCACGCGCTGGAGCGTGGTACCGGTGAAGTCTGCGCTGGTACCGGGCGCCCCGGCCTGCGCGCCCGCCCCGATCGCGGCAACCTGACCGCTGATCTTGCCGTCCTTCACTTTGGCGTCCTGAATGCCGAGCGTGCCCGCGAGCGAGAGGCCTTCGAGCGCGGGGGTCATCTTGCCGAAATCGAGATCGAGTTCGAATTCGAGGCCCTTGATCTGCACCTTCGGATAGCTGGTGACATACGTGTTGGTGCCGGGGCCGTAGCCGGGAGTCACGACGACCTGCGACTGCTGGAAGTTCTTGATGTCGTTGATGAAGCCCGCGACGTTGAACGTGACCGCGCGGTTGAAGACCTTGGCCTTCAGCCCCGCTTCGTAGGTCGTGTTGGTTTCGGGCAGGAAGGCGAGGAAGTTGTTGCCCAGGCAGCCAGCGGCCACGCCGCAGTTGGTCTGGCCCGCGATCTGTTCGGAGAGCGTGCCGCGGATCGAGAAGCCGCCCGAGCGGAAGCCTTCGGACCGGTTCACATAGAACAGCAGATCGGGCATTGCCTGCCACTGCACGTTGAAGCGGGTGATCAGCTTCTGCCAGCTCTTGCGGTCCTGAATCGGCGTGATGAGGGGGATGGCACCGAAGAAGTACCCGGTGTTGAAGCGCTTGGCCTCGAAGATGTTGCGCAAGCCGGCCGAGACCTTGATCGTGCTGGTCGGGTTCCAATCAAGGTTGCCGAAGAACGACCAGCTGTGGTCCTTTTCACCAGCGAATTCATCGACGACCTTGTTGGTGTTCTGGTGCAGCGTGATCTTGTGATCGTAATAGTAGGCGCCGACGAGGTAATCGAACATGCCGTCCATCGCCTTGCCCTGCAGGCGCAGCTCCTGCGTGAACTGCTTGTAGGTCTGGTCGCGATTGGTCTGGAGGTAGGCCAGCAAGGGGTTCTTGACGGTGGTGCAACCCGGTTCGGGGTTGCAGGTGCCGTCAAACACCTGATCGACGGTGTCGCTTTCTTCCATGTAGGCCGTCTGCGAGACGAGTTCGCCGATGGGGGTCTTGGCCTTTAGCGCGAGGCTGGCCATGTTGGTGTTGAGGCGGTCGCCGTCGCCGACCGCCCGGTTCTCGATCTCGCGCGGTTTCAGCCCGTCCGGGCTGCCGGTCTCGGGGTTGTACTTGGGCCAGATGGCGGCCGGGTTGCCGCCGCTGAGGATGCCGGCAGTGAGCACGTTGCCGAACTGCACCGGGGTGCCGCCGCCGGTCTCGTGGATATGATCGAGGCTGAGATCGGCGTTTAGCCAGTCGGTCAGATCATCATTGAGCTTGAGGTTGACCGCGGTGTATTCGCTGCCACCGGCACGGCGCTTGGTGAACACGTCGTTGTAGTAGCCATCGGTCTTGCGATACTGGCCGGACAGAGCCACGCCGCCATTCGCCCCGAGCGGCGCGTTGACCACGCCCCGGCCGTAGTATTCGTTGAACGAACCGTAGCCCGCCTCAAGGCTGGCACCGAGCTTGCGCGTGGGGGCGCAGCGGCTGACGTTGATCAGGCCGGCGGTGGTGTTCTTGCCATAGAAGATGCCCTGCGGCCCGCGATCGACCTCGACCGAGCAGACGTTGAACATGTCGAGCAGCTGGCCGGTGTTGTTGCCGAAGAACACGCCGTCCTGAATGACGCCGACCGGCGGGCTCTGCGTCTTTTCCACGTCGGCATAGCCCTGCCCGCGAATGAAGATCGCGCTCTGCCCCGGCGCGGCGGTGCCAATGCCGATGAACACGTTGGGGGCCGAGCCCTGCAGATCCTGCAGCGTGCGCGGCGCGAGCTTGACGAGGTCGTCCATGGTCAGCGCGGTGAGCGCAACGCCGACTTTCTGCTTGTCGGTCGCCTGCCGAGTGGCGGTGACAATGATGACATCTTTGTTGGCCGCTTCCGGAGCCTTATCGGCGCTGTCCGCCGCTTCTGCCGCGTGGGCGGGCATGGCCAGAGCAACTGCGACCGCCGCAAGCGACGACCAACCAAGAACGCGTGAGTACCGCATGGCATCCTCCTCTCATCCAGTGGACGGCCGAGCCCCGCGACTTCCGCGCAGGTGTTTACCCCGGCTGTACGAGAGGAGTTTGTCAGCCTGGCAAGGCGGCACAATGGGCAAAATTGAGAGGGCGGCGGCGATTTTCGGCCGCCCGTGTATTTGGGTGACAGCGGTTATTCTGCCCCGTTCTCCGCTGCGCCGCGCAGCACGGGCAGCGCGTGCAGCACGGTTTCCAGCGCGCCGGGTGCGAGCAGCGCCTTGAAGCGCGCCTCATGCGCGTGGATGCGCCGCCAGGCCTCGTCCGCCTGCGCCTCGCCCGCCGGGGTCACGCGCAGCGCGAGGCTGCGGCCATCGACGCGGGTGCGCGCAACGAGGCCGCGTTCGATCAGCTGCGCGATGATCGGCACCATGTTGGCGCGCTTGATCGCCAGCGCCTCACCCACTTCGCTTTGCGAGCAATCGGGGTTGTCCGCGATCACCAGCAGAGTGGTGATTTCCGCCGGGCGCATCTCGAAATCGCCCAGCACGCGGGCAAAATCGGCCATCAGCACCGCCGAGGCGCGGCGCAGCTGATAGCCCAGCAGATGATCGAGCGCATTCGTCAGGCCGGCCATGCGCGCACTCTAATGCGTTGCAGCGTATCTGCCACGAAAAAGGGCGGCCGAAGCCGCCCTCTGCCGTTTGGTGAACTCTCGCTCACTTCTTGAGCGTGAGACCGCCAAAGCGCTTGTTGAACTGAGCCACGCGGCCACCCTGATCGAGCTGGCGCGTGCCGCCAGTCCAGGCCGGGTGCGACAGCGGATCAATTTCGAGCGGCATGGTGTCGCCTTCCTTGCCCCAGGTCGAGCGCGTCTCGAACACGGTGCCGTCGGTCATCTGCACCTTGATCATGTGGTAATCGGGGTGGGTATTGGCTTTCATGGGTCTCGCTCCACAAAGTGAAGCCGGTTCCGACCGGCCTCAGGGAATCTCGGAAAGGCGCGCCCTTAAGCGGTCTGGGCGCAAAAGGCAACCGGTCAGCTATCCGCGATCATTGCGGTGAAGCTGACTTCGGTGGCGATCTTGTCGCCCAGCATGGCCTTGCCCGCAAACTTGCACACCCGCGCGCGCTTCTGGGTGAAGGCGACATGGAGATCGAGCAGGCAGCCGGGTTCCACCGGGGTGCGGAACTTGGCTTCCTCGATGGCCATGAAATAGACCAGCTTGCCCGTTCCCGCGAGGCCGAGCGATTCGACCGCGAGCACGCCTGCAGCTTGCGCCAGCGCCTCGATCTGGAGCACACCGGGCATGATCGGACGGCCCGGGAAGTGCCCCTGAAAGAACTGCTCGTTCATCGAGACAGCCTTGATCGCATGGATGCGCTCGCCCGGAACGAGCGACGCCACGCGGTCGACCAGCAGGAGGGGATAGCGATGCGGCAGCGCCGCCATCACCCCCCTGATGTCGAAACCGCTGTCGGGACTGATCGCTGCGGGGGCACTGGCCCCCGCTCCCTCGGTCGTTTCGCTCATCAGACTGCCTTAGCGGCCTTCGGGCGCCTTGCCGCCAGCTGCGGGAGCGGCAGGAGCCGCTGCCGCCTGCTGAGCGGCCTGCTGGGCTTCTGCATCACGCTGCGCGCGCGGCTTCCAGCCAGCGGGCGGCACCAGCTGCGCGGTGGGGATCAGGGCGTTGAGCTCGGTCAGGATATCCTGGTTGAGGTTGTACACCGTGTCCGCCTTGAGCACGTTCTGCGCGTCGATCACGATCGTGATCTTGCGCTTGGTCATCGCAGCCTGAGTCGCGGCCGAGAGCTTGTCGCCGATCTGTTCGAGGACAAACTGCTGCGCCACATTGACCGGCTCGGCGATCTGCTGAAGCTCGCGCTGGCCAGCCTGCTCGAGCTGCTGGATCTGGCCGGCCTGTGCTTCAAGCGCGGCGCGATCGGGCTTGGCCACCTTCTGGTCAGCTTCGAACTTGTCGTACATCGGCTTCAACTGCGCCGCGATCTGGTTGCGGCGGATGTTCACCTGATCGAGCTGCGCCTTGTAGGTCACGGGCAGCTGAGTTGCGGCAAGCTTGTAGGCTGCCGACGACGCGACGACCGCCTGCGGATTGGCATAGGCGATGCCGGCCGCGACAATGCCGCCGGGCGTGCTTTGGACGGGAGCGGGGGCGGCCTGCGCGAAAGCATGCGGCGCTGCGGTCAGGGCGAGGGCGGCGACGAGCGCCGGAACAATGCGATTGGTCATCAGAACTGGGTTCCTACGTTGAAGTTGATTGTTTGGGTCTTGTCGCCGTCGACTTTGCTGAGAACTTTGGCAATGTCGATGCGGAACGGTCCGAACGGCGAGTTCCAGTTGACCCCGATGCCGATGGAAATACGCGGCTTCGGGCTGTCGCCATAAAAAGTCTCGTCGAACTTCTGCGAAATGGTGTTGGCCTTGCCCGATGCATCGGTCGGCGAGGTTGTCGTGCGGCTGGTGATATTGTCGAGATAGAGCAATGTCGTCCCGAACGTGGCGGGCCGAGCCACACCGAAGACAGCGCCCGCATCCATGAACAGCGAGGGCCGCAGCCCCAGCTCGCGCGCGCCGGCACCCAGCGGAATTTCCAGCTCGGCGTGGCCGAGGTAGTAGTATTTGCCGCCCAGCGCATCATCGACATACTGGTTGCGATCGGTGCTGACCGTGCCGCCGGTGCCATCCGTGGTATTGAACCCGCTGTAGAACCGGCGCAGCACGCGCGGGCCGACGCCGCGAATGTCGAAGCCGCGGATCTGCGGCTGACCGAGGAAGAAGCGGTCAGTCAGACGCACATCGTCGACTGTCGGGTCGGCGCTGCGGTTGCTGAGCGCCTTGATCGCGCCGCCTTCACCGCGCAGCGAGAACACGAAGCCCTTGCCCAGCGCGAAATACCGCGAAGCGTTGGCGCTGATACGGCCATAACGGACCGAGCCACCCAGTCCGGCAATATCCGCCCCGAGCACGAACTGCGAGCCGCTGGTCGGACGCAGGCGGTTGTCAAGCGTGTCGTAGACGAGGCTGGTGCCGATGATCGAGCTGGTGCGCTTGCCGATCGCATCGCACAGATAGCGCCCGGCAAGGTAGATCGAGCACCGCGACACGCCGCTGGCATCGGGCAGGTAGTAGGTCGCCTCATCCAGCGTCACGTCTTCAAGATTGAGCGTGTAGCGCCCGATCAGCGACATGTACTCGGTCAGCGGCAGACCGGCGCGGACCTGGAAGCCGGTGGTCGACTGCTTGTAGGTCGTGTTGCGGTTGCTGTTGAAGTAGTTGAAGCTGTTGTAATCGCGCCGATAGACGTCAACGCCGAGCGAGACGTTGCGATCAAACAGGTATGGTTCGGTGAAGCTCAGCTGGACCGAGCGGGAATAGCGCGAATAGTCGACGCTGGCGCCCACCGTCTGGCCGCGCCCGCGGAAGTTGTTCTGCTGGATCGAGGCCTGGAAGATGAAGCTTTCGAGGCTCGAGAAACCGGCGGAAAGCTGGAGCTGCCCGGTGGGCTTTTCCTCGACGTTGGCCTCGAGCACGATGCGGTCCTGCGCCGTGCCCGGCTTCTGCTCGACTTCCAGCTTCTCCTGAAAGTAGCCCAGCGACTTGATGCGGTTGGACGAGCGCTTGATCTGGAACGAGTTGAACGCATCGCCCTCGGCCACGCGGAACTCGCGGCGGATCACCTTGTCCTGCGTCAGCGTGTTGCCGTTGACATCGACGCGTTCGACATAGACGCGCGGCGCTTCCGCAATGCGGAAGGTGACCGACATTGTCAGGTCGTCCTTGTTGCGGTTGAAGTCCGGCCGCACGTCGGCGAAGGCATAGCCGAAACTGCCCGCCGTCTCGGTCAGGCTGTCGACCGTGTCCTCGACCAACTTGGCGTTATACCAGTCGCCCGCCTTGAGCGCGAGACGCTTGGCCAGCGCGTCACCATCGAAATCGCGCAGCTGGCTATCGACTTTCACGTCGCCGAACTTGTAGCGCTTTCCTTCCTCGACCACATACGTGATGATGAAGTCCGATTTGTCCGGCGTCAGTTCGGCCACCGCCGAAACCACGCGGAAATCGGCATAGCCCTTGGTCAGGTAGAACTGCCGCAGCTTCTGCTGGTCGAACGCGAGGCGATCCGGATCGTAGCTGGTGCCGCTGGAAAACGCGCGGAACACGCGGGCTTGCTTGGTCACCATCTCGCCGCGCAGCTCGCTGGCCGAGAAGCGCTCGTTGCCGATGATGTTGATCTGGCGGACCTTGGACTTCGGCCCTTCGCTGATCTCGAACACGATATCGACGCGGTTCTGATCGAGCATGACCATCTTGGGCTCGATCGAAGCGGCAAACCGCCCCTGCCGCTTGTAGAGCTCGATGATGCGGGCCACGTCGGCGCGCACTTTGGAACGCGTGAAGATCTGCCGCGCCGCGAGCTTGATTTCGGGGAGGATCTTGTCCT
>CAIKKO010000334.1 GCA_903828025.1 uncultured Sphingomonadales bacterium | reverse complement strand
TATTCCAAGGCCGCCGCCGACACCGCGCTGCTGTTCGTCCACCGCAAGACGGCGGACGCCGAGATCTACTACGTCACCAACCGCAAGGACCGCGCAGAGCCGACCACGCTCAGCTTCCCCGTCACGGGCAAGGCCCCCGAATGGTGGGACGCCGCCACCGGCACGGCCCGGCCGTTGGGTTACCGCGCGCAGGATGGGCGCACCGCGATTGCGCTGACGTTCAACCCCCAACCAGTCAGGCTTTGTCGTGTTCCGCAAGGCCGGGGCTGCCAGTCTCGCAGTGGCGGAACCAGTGCGCGCACCGGTTGCCACGCTTTCGGGCCCATGGACGGTGACCTTCCAGCCCGGACGCGGCGCGCCGGACCGTGTGGTGCTGCCGCAACTGGCCGACTGGTCGAAATCGGCGGAGCCGGGCGTGCGCTACTTCTCCGGCACCGCGACTTATCGCCAGACGTTCAAGCTGCCCGCCAAGCCCGCCAAGGGCCTCGTGCTCGATCTGGGCGAAGTGCGCGAGCTGGCTGAAGTGATCGTCAACGGCAAGTCTGCCGGAATCCTCTGGAAACCGCCTTACCGCGCCGACCTCACCGGCCTCACCCAGCCGGGCGCGAACACGCTGGAAGTGCGCGTCACCAACCTCTGGGTCAACCGCCTGATCGGTGACGCGCAGCCCGGCGCGAAGCCGATCACGTTCACCGCGCTCAAGACCTACCGCGCCGACGCCCCCTTGCGCCCCTCAGGCCTGCTGGGCCCGGTGACGCTGGAACGGGAGGACTAAAGGCTCAGGCCTTGTTGCGCCCGCCCAGCGTATCGCCGAACCAGTCGGCGATGTAGTCGTTGCCGAAGCTCATGTTGTCCGCGCCGACATGCTCCACTCCGCCTTCGCGCGCGGTGAAAATCTTGAGCTCGCGGCGCCGCGAATTGACCAGCTGCGCATAGCTCTGGTGCGCGTAATCGACGCTGATCTGGCGGTCGGTCGCCCCGTGGGTGACGAGGAACGGCACCGTGATCCGGCCCAGATGGCCGTTGAGGTTCATGTCGTTGCTTTTGGCGAGGAAATCGGCGTGGTCCTTCGCGCCGAACACCCAATAGACGTGGCCCCAGTAGTGCGGCACCGGGTTCTCGCCCTCGCGCGCCATGCGCTTGTCCTGCACTTCGCGCCAGTTGTGGTTCGCACCCCAGGCCGCGCCGCTGGCAAAGCGCGGCTCATAGGCCACCGCGCGCGGCGCGAAATGGCCGCCGAGCGAAATGCCGGTCATGCCCAGCCGCGTCTTGTCGACATGCGGCTGCGTTTCCAGCCAATCGACCCACTTGGAAGCCCATTGCTCCGAGTACGGCGTCGCGTGCAGCCCTTGCAGCCGCAGCGCTTCGCCCGTGCCGGGCTGATCGACGCACAGCGTGTGAATGCCGCGCTTGGCCAGCGCTTCCGGAAAACCGCCGAGCCACAGCATTTCCTTCATGCTGTCGAGCCCGTTGCAATAGACCACGCAGGGAGCGGGGCCTTCGACATCGGCGCGGTGGAACAGGCCAACGATGGTCTTGCCCTCATAGGGGATCTCGACGCGCGTGACCGGATCGGCGGCGAACTTCGTGCCGCGCTGGAAGCTGTCCAGCGCCTTGGCATAGGTCGCCTCGCGCCCCGGCGATCCATGCGCCTGCATGCGTTCGCCGGTGAGGTAGTAGATCGTCGCGCGCTTGAGCTTTTCGCCCGCTGAAAATTCACGGCCGAGCGCCAGATCCTCGTCCGCGAGGCTGACCAGCTTGTCGGCCATCCGAACCCATTCGGCCATGAAATCGGCAGTGCCGGCATCCGCGCCGCTTTGCGCCTTGGCCTTGAGCGGCGCGATCATGTCGACGATTTCGCCGATCCGCCCGCCGTTCTCGAGCGCGATGGCGACCGAGAGGTTCCAGATATAGTTGGGAAACGGTTCAAACAGCGCCATCGGATCAGACCCCCGCCGGCTGGAACAAGGCCGCATCGGGCGCGGGCTTGGGCATGGTCTGCGGGCCGCCGACCCCGATGCCCCACTGGTCCATGATCTCGGGCGCGGGCGCGATCACTTGTGCGACATGGGTCTCGAAATCGACCTTTTCCAGTTCGGCGGTGTATTCCACCGCAAACCCGGCGGGCGTGGTGAAATAGCTGAAGGTGTTGTTGCCCGCGGTGTGCCGCCCCGGCCCCCAGCGGATGTCGATGTGCTGGCGCTTGAGCCGCGCGACGCCGCGCATCATCTCGTCCACATTGGCCATGTCGTAGGCCACGTGGTTGAGGCACGGCGGCCCGGGCAGGAACGCGATGCGGTGGTGCGCTTCGTTGCAGCGCAGGAAGCACATGAAATCGCCCAGCCAGTCGCTCAGCTTGAAGCCCAGCACATCAATGAAAAACGCCAGTTCCTCGTGGTGGCGGGGCGAGTGCATGACGATATGGCTGATCCGCTCGGGGATCGCGTCGCGCGGGGCAAGAGCGCGTGCGGTGCCGCGCGCCACACCGGCGGAGATTTCGTAGGGCAGCCCGTCTTTCGAGAAGAAGCGGAAACCGTAGCCGCCGCCGAACTGATCGAGCGCCTTGGGCTCCCACACGATCTGGCAGCCATAATCGCGCACTTTGGCGTACAGAGCATCGACATCCGCGTCGGTATCGGCGGCCAGCGCAATCACGTCGATCCGCTGCACCGCATCGGGCCGCAGCCGCACGACATAAAGCTCGTCATGCCCTTCGGCGGCGAAGTAGACCATGCCGTCCACTGCGTTGACCTCTTTCAGCTTCCAGTTGTCGGCATAAAAGGCGCGCTCGGCGGCCAGATCGGTGACGGCATAGCCGACATAGCGGATTTCGGTAACGCGGCTCATGGGGAGGCTCTCTCTACTGGCGCTTGTGGAAGTGGCCGCCCTTCATGATGGCGGCGAGATTGTTCTTGTCCTGCAGAATGCGGACATCGGCGGTGGGATCGCCCGCGACCAGCAGCACGTCGGCGAGATACCCGGCGCGCACTTGCCCGACATCCCAATCGACCAGCTCGCCGCCCTGCTTGGTCGCGGCGACCAGTGCCTCGGTCGGCGAGAAGCCGAACAGATTGACGAAGTGCTCAAGGTCGCGCGCGTTGCGGCCGTGCGGGTTATAGGGGAAGCCGTAGTCGCCGCCGGGCAGCACGCGGATGCCGCGCTTGCGCATTTCGGGGATGACCTTCTGGCCCAGCTCGATCCCGCGCAACGCGCCGAGATCGGCGGCTTCCTTCGGCCCGATCCCGAAGTCCTGCGCTTCATAGGCCCGCGCCCACAGCAGACCGACGGCGGGCGCGGTGAACGTCGTGTCCTTGCGCGCCTCGAACATGTCGAGCGCTTCCTCGTCGGCATACGTGCAGTGATAGATCGCGCGGAACCCGGCCCGCAGCGCGCGTTTGACCGCCTCGGAGCCTTGCGCATGGCACGCGAGCCAGATGCCCGCCTCCCGCGCCGCTTCGCCGATCGCCTGGGCTTCTTCTTCGGAATACATCAAGGTCTGCGAACCGCCGGGCTGGAACGCATCGTCGCTCGACATCAGAAACTTGATCGTGTCGCAGCCGTCCGCCGCCTTCTGCGCGATGTATTCGCGGAGGTGCGGGATATCGCGCTGGTGCGTGGGATCGTGCCCCGCCGGGACGCCGAGCACGCCTTCCGCGCCCTTTTCGAGCGCCGAGGCGCGCAGGCGCGGGCCGGGCAGGAACCCGGCGTTGATCATGTCGCGCAGCGCCGGTTCGATCCGCTCGCCCAGCGAGCCCGCCGAATAGACGCTGGTGAAGCCGTGATCGAGCGTGATCCGCGCGTTCTGCGCCGTGACCAGCACGTGCTGCTCGATCGGCAGCGGCTTCATCGTGTTGATCATGCGCTCGACCGACGTCGGCCATGTCAGGTGGCCATGCGCCTCGACCATGCCAGGCATGAGCGTGCGGCCGCCGCCCTCGACGACGGCCACCCCCTCGCGCGGCAGGCGTTCATCCCCGCGCGCGACGGCCTCGATCCGTTCACCGCGCACCAGCACTTCGCCGGGAAACAGCGGCGCACCGCTGCCGTCGAAGACCATCACATCGGTGAACAGCGTGCCGCTCATGCCCCGGTATCGGCCTTCAGACCGGCGGCGGCGATGCCTGCCAGCGCGCAGATCTCGTCGTTGTCAGAGGTATCGCCCGTCACGCCCACTGCGCCGAGCAGGGTGCCGTCCTCGGCGCGGATCAGCACGCCGCCGGGCACGGGCAGCATGCCCTTGGGAAAAGCGGCCTGCAAACCGTTGATAAACATGGGCTGGGCCGCCGCGCGCTTGGCGAGTTCGCGCCCGCCAAAGCCCATGCCGATGCAGCCGGAGGCTTTGCCGGTGGCAATCTCGGGCCGGTAGATCGAGGCGTTCTCATCGCGCAGCAGCGCCAGCGTGTGGCCCCCGCGATCGAGCACGACGCAGCACAGCGGCGCAAATCCGCGCGCCTTGCCTTCGGCGAGCGTCTCGCGGGCAATCGTGAGTGCCTGGTCCAGCGTCATCATCATTTCCTATCTCCCTCGCCCTTCTGCGGACGCCTGATCAATCTGTAAAAATGCTTGTTTGGATGATAGGGCATAAATGGATTTTATGCACCGGCATGCGCTATCGCCTCGATCTTGCCGCGCAGCCATGACAGGCCCGCGTCATCCTTGCGCCCCGGATGATAGCTCAGCATCTGCTTCATCGCCGGGATTTCGAACGGCATCGGCGCGGTGGCAATGGCAAATCGGCCCGCCAGTTGCGTCGCCAGCCGCGAATGCATCACCGCGAGCCGGTTGGTGCCTTCGAGCAGCCACGGCACGGCGGTGAAGAACGCCACCGTGGCCTCGATCGTGCGAGTGCGGCCCATCAGTTCAAGCTGGCGGTCGGCATACGACAGCGTCGCCCCGCCGCCGAGCACGACCGCGACATGGCCCGCCGCAAAGAAATCCGCCTCGGAAATCGTCCCGCCCGCCAGCGCCGGGTTGCCGCTCCACCCCGCGACCAGCTGCGGCTCGGTATACAAAGTATAGGACAAGTGGTTGCCGCCGATGACATATTCGGGCGTGATCGTGATATCAATCTTGCCCTCCTCCAGCTCCTGCACCGTGCTCGGCTGCGGCACGCCGCAATCAATGCGGATGCCCGGCGCTTCCGCCGCCAGTTCGGCGATCAGCGGCACAATCAGCGAGGCAAGCACATAGTCCGAGGTCACGATGCGGAAGCTGCGCTGCGAAGTGGCCGCGTTGAAATTGGGCGAACGCGAGAGCATCGATTCGAGCCCGAGCAGGCTTGTCCGCACTTGCGGCATCAACTCGTCGGCAAACGGCGTGGGGTGCATGCGTTTGCCCTGCAGCATCAGCAATTCATCGCCGAAATAATCGCGCAAGCGCGATAGCGCGGCGCTCATCGCGGGCTGGCTGAGGTTGAGCCGCTCGGCCGAGCGGCTGACGCTGCGTGTCGCCATCAGCGCATCGAACGCGACGAGCAGGTTGAGATCGAGCCCCTTGAAGCGCATCGTGTGGTCATCTTTCCGGCACGGGCCGAAACGACCCATCCATCCACGCCGGTTATATCGTTTTATGCGTTATGACAATTTTACTTGATCGTTGATTTGGCCCAGATCACCATCAAACACGGATGGGAGAAAGTCTGATGGAGATCGACCGGCGCACGTTCGTCGCGGCCGCGGCGGCGGGCCTGACACTGGCGGCGAAGCCCGCGCTGGCTGCCAAGCCGTCCTCGTTTCCCAAGGACTTCATCTGGGGCGCGGCCACGGCGGGCCATCAAGTCGAGGGCAACAATCTCAACGCCGATTGCTGGTTGCTCGAAAACATCAAGCCCACGGTCTATGCCGATCCTTCCGGGGATTCGGCCAACAGCTTCGAGCTGTGGCGGCGCGACCTCGATCTCGTCACCAGCCTCGGGCTCAACAGCTATCGCTTCAGCCTCGAATGGGCGCGGATCGAGCCGGAGGCGGGCCAGTTCTCGATCGCCATGCTCGATCACTACAAGGCGATGATCGAGGGCTGCCGGGCGCTCGGCCTGCGCCCCATCGTCACCTTCAACCACTTCACCACCCCGATCTGGTTTGCCGCACGCGGCGGCTGGATGAACCCCGATGCCCCGCAGCTGTTCGCGCGCTTCTGCGACAAGGCCGCCCGCCATCTCGCCGCCGGGATCGACCACGCAACCACGCTTAACGAGCCCAATCTGGCGGGCGTGCTCCAGTTCCTGCTGCCGGGCGGGCTGCTCGAAGCGGACAAGGCGATGGCCGCCGCCGCCGCCGCCAAGCTGGGCGTACCGGTCTTTCTCGCGGGCAACGCGCTCTATCAGCCCGAACCCGCCAAAGTGCAGGCCAATCTGCAAGCGGGCCACACCGCCGGGAAGGCGGCGATCAAGGCGGTGCGCGGCGACCTGCCCGTTGGCGTCAGCCTCGCCATGCTCGATGATCAGGAAGCCGAACCCGGCTCCTTGCGCGATGCCATGCGCGAGAAGTTCTACAACGCCTGGCTGCGTCTGGCCCGCGCGGACGATTTCGTCGGCGTGCAGAACTACGAACGCTCGCTCTGGGGTAAGCAAGGCAAGCTTGATCCGCCCGCAAGTGCCCGCCGCAACATGATGGGCGCGGAGGTCTATCCGCCCTCGCTCGCGGGCGCGGTGCGCTATGCCTATGAAGTCGCGAAAGTCCCGGTGATCGTCACCGAACACGGCGTCGGCACCGACGACGACACGCTGCGCGCGTGGCTGATCCCCGAAGCGCTCACTCACCTCAAGGCGGCGATGGATGACGGCGTACCGGTCAAGGGCTATTGCCACTGGTCGCTGATCGACAATTTCGAATGGGTGTTCGGCTACAAGATCCACTTCGGCCTGCACACGTTGGACCGCCAGACGTTCGAGCGCCGCGCCAAACCGAGCGCGCTGGTCTACCGCGACTATATCCGCAGCCACACGGCAGGAGCCTGACGCCATGCGCAAAACCTTCGGTATCCTTCTCGCCATGGCGCTTGCAGCGCTCGCCGCCGCCCCGGCCTCCGCGCAGGGACCAGCAGCCCCCATGATCCCCGCAGCCCCCATGGTCCCCGCAGCCGACGCCGTCCCGCCGGTGCACGGCGAGGAGATCGTGCTCAACGATGTGCCGATGGGCGGCGAAGTGTGGACCCGCGTGTTCGGGCAAGTCTGGGCGCGCAACGTCCAGCGCTCCACGCTCTACGTGGTGCGGCCGATGAACGGGCGCGGCAACGGCAAGGCGGTGATCGTGATACCCGGCGGCGGCTACATGTTCGTCTCGATCGACAGCGAGGGCTTTCGCGTCGCGGACCGGCTGGCGGCGCAAGGCTACACCGCGTTCGTGCTGAAATACCGCATCAATCCGACCCCGCCGACGTCCGAGGGCTTCATGGCCGACATGGCGTCGAAGTTCGGCTCGCTCGGCAAGGGCGAACTGCCCGATCTGCCGCCCGCGGTCGATGATCTGGCCGCTGCGGCCACGCTGGTTTCCGCCCGCGCGGCGGAATGGCAGCTCGATGCGAAGCAGATCGGCGCGATCGGCTTTTCCGCCGGTTCGCGCACGCTGATCCGCCTGCTCGAGCAGCGGAAGGAGGCCGCGCTGCTGCGCCATGTCGGCCTGATCTATCCACCGATGACCCAGACCGTGGCCGGGGGCCCGCGCCCGCCGCTGTTCCTCGCCATCGCGGCGCACGATCCGCTGTTCAAGCAAGGGGGCCTGAAGCTCGTCGACAGCTGGCTCAAGGAAAGCGACCGGGTCGAGTTCCACCTCTACTACGGCGGCGAACACGGCTTTGGCATGATGCCCAAGGGCACCACCAGCGACCACTGGATCGACCAGTATATCGACTGGCTGGCCGTTCAGTGAGGCTCCTCTTTGCCCTGCTGATGCTGGCAGCGAGCACCCCCGCGCTCGCTGGCGAGCCCGTGCGCGATTGCCCATTGGCCACCGCGCCGCTCGGGATCGAGGCCCCGCTGTCCGATGTCTTGATGCATCCGGGCGGGCCTGCCGCGCTCGAAGCCGCCGCGCCCGATCTGGTCAGCGGGTTCACCAAGAATTTCGGCGGCGGCGGCCTGCCCCCCGGCTTTGCCAATATCCTGACCCCGGGCGTTCTGCTCGAAGCCCGGGCGGATGGCGCAGCGCTCAAACCCGCGCTCGCCGCCGCGCTTGCAGCGCTGCCGATCACCGATGCTTTCGCGCTGGCCCGCTGCGCCCGCTACGATCACGACCGCCCCGCCCTGCCCGCGCGTGACAAGCGCCGGCAAGTGCTGGTGTTCGAGAAGATCAACGGCTTTCGCGACAACCCCTCGGTCGAGGCCGCCCGCGCCCGCCTGAGCGCGATTGCGGCCACGCGCGGCTGGCAGATCGTGTTCACCGATCGCGGCGGAGTGATGAACCCCGAAGACCTCGCGCGCTTCGATCTCGTGGTGTGGAACAATGTCAGCGGCGATGCGCTCACCGTGCCGCAGCGCGCCGCGTTCCGCGCCTATATCGAGCACGGCGGCGGATTTGCCGGCATCCACGGATCGGGCGGCGATCCACGCTGGTTCTGGGACTGGTATGTCGACACCTTGATCGGCGCGCGGTTTATCGGCCACCCCGGCCGCCCCCAGTTCCAGACCGCCACAGTGCGGATCACCGATAGGCGCAGCGGCATTGGCAGCGGCATCGCGGACCACTGGCCGCTGCTGGAGGAATGGTATTCGTTCGACCGCAACCCGGTCGATGGCGGCGCGGTTGCGGTGGCGACTATCGACGAGGCGGATTACCAGCAGATCGGCTATCGCGGCGAAAGCCTGTCGATGGGCTATCACCCCATCGCCTGGCGCAAGTTCGTTGGAGCCAAAGGGGCCAAAGGGATTGCGGGCCGGGCGTTCTACACCGCTATCGGGCACCGCCCCGAAAATTACGACAACCCGCAAGCCGCCGCGCTGCTCGCAAACGGGCTGGCCTGGGCCATGGGACCAAAAGGAAAGACCAAGCATGACTGACAAACCGCAGATCACTTCAGTTGGCAGCGCCCTTGTCGTGGGCGGCGGCATCGGCGGC
>CAIKKO010000333.1 GCA_903828025.1 uncultured Sphingomonadales bacterium | reverse complement strand
GGCACCGTGATCGCGACGATTGAGGGTGAGGGCGAGGAGGCCGCACCCGCTGCGCCAGCACCAGCAGCAGCACCGGTCGTGGCCGCACCGCCGCCCGCGCCAGTTGTTGCCGCACCCGTTCCTGCCGCTCCAGCGCCCGTTGCCAGCGCCGTGCCGGTCGGTACCGCCATGGTATCCACCACCGTGCGCGAAGCCTTGCGCGATGCGATGGCCGAGGAAATGCGCAGCGACGACCGCGTATTCGTGATGGGTGAGGAAGTCGCCGAGTATCAGGGCGCGTACAAAGTCACGCAAGGCCTGCTCGAGGAATTCGGGCCCAAGCGCGTGATCGACACGCCGATCACCGAATACGGCTTTGCCGGCATCGGCGCGGGTTCGGCCATGGGCGGCCTGAGGCCGGTGATCGAGTTCATGACGTTCAACTTTGCCATGCAGGCGATTGACCACATCATCAACTCGGCGGCCAAGACCAACTACATGTCTGGCGGCCAGATGCGCTGCCCGATCGTGTTCCGCGGTCCGAACGGCGCAGCTTCGCGCGTCGGCGCACAGCACAGCCACAACTATGCGGGCTGGTACGCCTCGGTGCCCGGCCTTATCGTGATTGCCCCCTACGATGCCGCCGATGCCAAGGGCTTGCTCAAGGCCGCGATCCGCAGCGAGGACCCGGTGGTGTTCCTAGAAAACGAGCTGGTCTATGGCCGCAGCTTCGATGTGCCGCAGGGCGATGATGTCGTCGTGCCCATCGGCAAGGCGCGCACCGTGCGCAGCGGACGCGATGTCACGATCGTGACGTACTCGATCGGTGTCGGCCTCTCGCTCGAAGCCGCCGTAACGCTCGCCGCCGAAGGCATCGAGGCCGAGATCATCGACTTGCGCACCTTGCGCCCGCTCGACAAGGCCGCCGTGCTCGAAAGCCTTGCTCGCACCAACCGCATGGTGGTGGTTGAGGAAGGCTTCCCGGTCTGCGGGATCGCCTCGGAAATCATGGCCATCGCGATGGAAGAGGGCTTCGATCACCTTGATGCCCCGGTCCTGCGCGTGTGCAACGAGGATGTGCCGCTGCCCTATGCCGCCAACCTCGAAAAGCTGGCGCTGATCGACACCGCGCGGATC
Organism: uncultured Sphingomonadales bacterium; assembly: GCA_903828025.1. Classification (GTDB taxonomy): domain Bacteria; phylum Pseudomonadota; class Alphaproteobacteria; order Sphingomonadales; family Sphingomonadaceae; genus Novosphingobium. The sequence goes on along the minus strand of CAIKKO010000333.1, from coordinate 4,017 downwards.
ATCGCGGCGGTGAAAAAGGTCTGCTATCGCTGAGAACAAGCTTGGCGCTGAGCATAAGCCTGTGGACAATCCTGCGGACAACGCCGCGCTAAGCCCCCCGGAACGGCTCGCGGTCGCCTATGCCCCGCGCGCGTTCCAGCCGCTGTGGGAGGGGTTCCTCGTCCTCGACCGGCGGCTGGCCGATGCCGCGCGGACTGGCCGCGATCCGCTGATGATCCAGTTGCGGCTCGCCTGGTGGCGCGACCGCTTCGATTCCCCCGCCAGCGCATGGCCTGCGGGCGAACCCTTGCTGGCCCTGCTCAAGCCGTGGGACGCCGAACGGGCCGCACTGCGCGCGCTCGTCGATGGCTGGGAAGCGTGCGTGGTGGGCGAAGATGGCGGCGCGGCGCTGGGGTCAGCGCGGATCAACGCTGTGCTGGCGCTCGCCCGCCTGTGCAAGGCCCCGGCTGACGACACAGTCCGCCGCGCCGCCGCCGAATGGCTGGGGCTACAGCCCCCGGAGCCGCGCGCGCCGATTCTGCCTGGATCGCTCCGGCCGCTTGCTATTTTGCGCGGGATGGCGCTGCGCGAGATGCGCGGACAGGCGGGAAACCCCGTGCGCGACTTTCTCGCCATCTTGCGCATCGGCCTGTGTGGCCGCTGAAATTCCCGCCAAATCGGCGAGACTTGCCCCTGCCATTCGGCGGTCTTGCAGCATACACTTAGGATGTTTCCGCTAGAGTTCGGCGGAGTGCGGGGGCTGCAGCATGAACAGAATTCTCGTGGGTGCGCTGGGAACCTTGCTGCTGGTCGCCTCCGGCTTGTTCTGGTGGCAGGGCCGTGCAGCAGATCATGCTCCGGCTGCGCCCACGCGTCTCGCGCTTGAAGCGGCGTCCAGCACACAAGCCGACGATCTCCCCGATTCCGATGCTGGCGATGCGGTTGGGCCCGGTCTCCCCGAAGCGAGCGAACAGAGCCGAGAGCAGAAGCGCTTTGACCGGCTTGACAAGAACCGCGATGGCAAGATCACCCGCACCGAAATGCTCAGCCCCCGGGTCAAGGATTTCCGCAAGCTGGATGTCGACGGCAACAACCTGCTGACGTTCGATGAATGGTCTGTCGCCACCGACAACCGTTTCAAAGGGGCCGACAAAAACGGCGACGGCTGGCTGAGCCGTGAGGAATATGCCACCACCAAGCCGAAGGCGGCCAAAAAGCCCGCATGCAAGTGCAAGTAGGAGCAGTTCAGACCAACTCGGGCAGCCACAGCGCCACGTCGGTCTTGGCCCGCGCGGTATAGGCTTCCTTGCGCTGCTTCTTCTTCGTCGCCGGATCGGGCGGCGGAAACAGCCCGAAGTTGACGTTCATCGGCTGATAGGTCTCCGCCTCGGCATCGCCAGTGATATGCGCGAGCAGCGCGCCCAACGCAGACGTGCGCGGCGGCGCGGTCCAGTCGCAGCCCGCGATTTCTGCCGCCATCATCAGCCCCGCCAGCAGACCCACCGCGCCGCTCTCGACATAGCCTTCGCAGCCGGTGATCTGCCCGGCAAAGCGGATATGCGGCGCGGACTTGAGCCGCAGCTGCCGGTCGAGCAGCGTGGGCGAATTGAGGAACGTGTTGCGGTGGAGCCCGCCAAGCCGCGCAAATTCAGCCTGCTCCAGCCCCGGAATCGTGCGGAACACGCGCACTTGTTCGGCATGTTTCAGCTTGGTCTGGAAGCCGACCATGTTCCACAAGGTGCCGAGCTTGTTATCCTGCCGCAGTTGCACCACCGCATAAGGCCAGCGCCCGTTCGGGTGTTCGGCGGTTGCCCAATGCGGATTGTCGAGCCCCACAGGTTTCATCGGGCCGAAGCGCAGCGTTTCCACCCCGCGCGAGGCCATGACTTCGATCGGCATGCACCCGTCGAAATAGGGGGTGCTGGCCTCCCATTCCTTGAACTCGGTCTTTTCGCCCGCGAGCAGCTCTTCGCGGAACGCTTCGTATTGCGGGCGCGTCATCGGGCAATTGATATAGTCGCGCCCGTCGCCGCCCATCGCGAGGCTGGCCTCCGCGCCCTTGTCCCAGCGCGAGGCCATCCACGCCACATCCATATTGACCGACTCGCGGTAGACAATCGGCGCAATCGCGTCGAAAAACGCGAGGCTCTCGGCCCCCGTTGCGGCACCGATGCTGCCAGCGAGGGCAGGGGCCGTCAGCGGGCCGGTCGCCACGATGGTGAGGCCCTCGGCGGGCAGCGCATCTACCCGCTCACGCACGATCTCCAAGGTAGGCTGCGCGCGCAGCATGGCCTCGACTTCGGCGGAGAACCCATCGCGGTCCACCGCGAGCGCCGATCCTGCCGGCACGCGCGCCTTTTCCGCCGCCGCCATCAGCAAACTGCCGCATTGGCGCATTTCGTAGTGCAGCAGGCCGACCGCGTTCTTCTCGTCATCGTCCGAACGGAACGAGTTGGAGCACACGAGTTCGGCCAGCCCATCGCCGTTGTGCGCCGCCGTGGAATCGCCGCCACCCCGCATTTCAGACAGCCGCACGCGAATCCCGCGCCGGGCGAGCTGCCAAGCCGCCTCGCTTCCGGCCATTCCGCCGCCGATGATGTGTACCTGATGAGCCATGCATGACGCATTGGCATTGCCTATCGAGCGCGGCAAGCCTTAGGGGCCTGAAGGGAAGGGGAGGACCATGCCGCAACGCGCCTTGATCGAACAGAGACCGTGGCTGCTCGCCAGCCTGATCGCGGGGATCAGCTACTGGTTCGTGGCGGGTGGCTGGATTCCGGGCCTGTACCTGATCCTGTGGAAGGGCGCGGGCGTCGCGTTGCTGGCCGTCTATGCCTGGGCGCACCACCCAGTCCGCGATGCCCACCGGATCGCGCTCGTCATGGTGTTCGGCGCGCTGGGCGATATGGTGCTGGAAGTGAACTTCATGGGCGGTGCAGTGGCGTTCTTCGCCGGCCACATGGTCGCCATCGCGCTCTATCTGCGCCACCGCCGCGCGGATCTGAGCACGCAGGACAAGCGCACCGCCGTCTCGCTCATTCTCGGCGTACCCGCGCTTGCTTTCGGACTGACCGGCAAACCGGAGGTTGCCTTCTACGCGCTGGCACTGGGCGGGATGGCCGCAGCCGCTTGGGTCAGCGATTTCCCGCGTCTGCGGGTGGGGCTGGGCGCGGTGATGTTCGCGGGATCAGACCTGCTGATTTTCGCGCGCATGGGGCCCATGGCAGAGAGCCCGATCCCGCACTTGCTGGTCTGGCCGCTCTACTACTTCGGGCAGTTCCTGATCACCGTCGGCGTGATCGGCGCGCTGCGGCGCAAGGGCGAATTCGCCGCCGTCTGACACTCCCCTTCGTCATTCCCGCGAAGGCGGGGATCCAGAGCGACCGACGCTGCGTTCTGGGCCCTGGATCCCCGCCTTCGCGGGAATGACGAGGGTTGGGGAGGGACTTAGCCCGCCACCGGCAGCCGCACCGCCCCGTCCGCATCACGTTCCAGCGGCCCATAGGCCAGCACAGCGTTCAGCGGCAGCGCGGCGTAGATATGCGGAAACAGCTGCCCTCCGCGTGAGGGTTCCCACTTCACCACATCCCCCAGCACCGCCAGATCAACCGCCGCGACATGCAGGCCGGTCTGCCCGGCGAAGTGCTTGTCCACCGTCTCGGAGACCTGCCGGTCGGTCGAGAGGTGGATATAGCCATCCGCGAGATCAATCGGCGCTCCTGCAAACACACCGTCCGCCTCCAGCGCCGCCATCTGCGGCCCGGTCAGGACTTTATAGGCGATCAGCGGCAGGTCGCTCATGCGGGCGCTTCGCCCGTCCCGGTCACTTCAGTTTCGTCGGATTCGCCTTCGGGCTCTTCCAGACGCACCGCGCTCACCACATGCTCGCTGTCGGACACATGGAACAGCCGCACCCCGGCTGTCCCGCGTCCGATCACACGCAGGCTGGTCAGCGGCAAGCGGATGAGCTTGGCCTGATCGGTAACCAGCATGAGCTGGTCGGCCTGCGTCGCCGGGAAGCTCGCCACCACCGGCCCG